>NZ_JBHVDX010000112.1:0-30958 GCF_042802555.1 Streptomyces sp. NPDC057474
GGCCCGTTCGGTGCCCGCCCGCTCCTTACCGTACGTCGCTACGGCCCTCGTATCCCGTATGACGTACGAACCCAGGTAAGCCCCGGTCGCTCAGTACGGCCAGATCGGCGGGTCGCTCACGAAGTGGCCGCCGAGGTTGGCGTGGGCCACGTTCACGGGGTCCAGTTCGCCCTGCTCGGCGATCAGCTTCTCGGCGTACGGCTCGGAGTCGTCCTGCGGCTCGTAGCCGAGGGCGCGGGCGGTGGAGAGGTCCCACCACAGGCGGGTGTTGGCGGAGGAGCCGTAGACCACGGTGTGGCCGACGTGCTCGGCGGTCAGGGCCGCGTGGAAGAGGCGGGCGCCGTCGGCCGGGCTCATCCAGAGGGAGAGCATGCGGACGCTGGTGGGCTCGGGGAAGCAGGAGCCGATGCGCACGGAGACCGTCTCCAGGCCGTGCTTGTCCCAGTAGAGCTGGGCCAGGTCCTCGCCGAAGGACTTGGACAGGCCGTAGAAGGTGTCGGGGCGGTGCGGTGTGTCGATCGGGATCAGCGGATCCTGGCCCTGCGGGCGGGGCGTGAAGCCCACCGCGTGGTTGGAGGAGGCGAAGACGAAACGGGGCACGCCCTCCTCGCGGGCGGCCTCGTACAGGTTGTACGTCCCCTCGATGTTCGCCTTGAGGATCTTCTCGAAGGAGGCTTCCAGGGAGATGCCCGCGAGGTGGATGATCGCGTCGACGCCCCGTACGGCCTCGCGCAGGACCTCCCTGTCGGCGAGGTCGGCGGTGATCGCCTCCGGCTCGCCCTCGACGGGCAGCAGGTCCAGGAGGCGTAGCTCGTAGCCGTAAGCCGGGAGCAGGTCCCGCATCAGGGTGCCGAGTCCACCGGCGGCGCCGGTGAGCAGAACGGTGCGGGGAGCGGGCATCCGTGGATCTCCTTGCATCGCCAGCTGTGCACATGGGCGTCCGACATTCACATTCATGGACACGCTAGGGAGTGTGGGTCCCGTGCGTCAAGTGTGATGCCGAGGCGTGAAATCGCTGGTGCGGTGCGGGTTGTCCGGCTTGACCGGCCACAAGGAGGCGCCTTAGCGTGGTCTTGTTCAGAAATGTAAACACTGATCAGTGACATGGACCTTGGGAGAGCCCGTGGACTTGGGAGAGCCCGTGACGTCAGCCCCTCTCGCCGCCCGGCTCAGGGTCCCCAGCGGACCGCTGTTCTTCCCTGTCACGGCGTACGGCCCGGACGGTGCGGTCGATCTCGACGCCTATCGCGCGCACGTCCGCCAGGGCGTCGAGGCAGGGGCGGCCGCGGTCTTCGCCTGCTGCGGCACCGGCGAGTTCCACGCGCTCACGCCCGAGGAGTTCCAGGAGTGCGTACGGGCCGCCGTCGCCGAGACGGCCGGCCGGGTGCCCGTCGTGGCCGGCGCGGGCTACGGCACCGCCCTCGCCGTGCGCTACGCGCGTCTCGCCGCGGAGGCCGGCGCCGACGGCCTGCTCGCCATGCCGCCGTACCTGGTCGTGGCCGCCCAGGAAGGGCTGCTGCGCCACTACCGGGAACTGGCTGCGGCGACCTCCCTCCCGGTCATCGTCTACCAGCGCGACAACGCGGTCTTCACACCGGAGACCGTGGTCGAACTGGCCCGCACGGACGGGATCGTCGGCCTCAAGGACGGCCTCGGCGACCTGGACCTGATGACGCGGATCGTCAGCGCGGTGCGCGGCGAAGCCCCCGGCCCGGACGACTTCCTCTACTTCAACGGCCTGCCGACCGCCGAGCTGACCCAGCCCGCCTACCGGGCCGTCGGGGTCACCCTCTACTCGTCGGCCGTCTTCTGCTTCGTACCGGAGATCGCCCTCGCGTTTCACCGGGCGCTCGGCGCGGGAGACGATGCGATCGTGGAACGGCTGCTCGACGGCTTCTACCGCCCCTTCGTCGAACTCCGGGCCCGGGGACGCGGCTATGCCGTGTCACTGGTCAAGGCCGGGGTACGGCTACGGGGGCTGGACGTGGGAGAAGTACGGCCGCCGCTGCACGAGCCGGCCGAGGAACACGTCAAGCAGCTGGGCCAGTTGATCGAGCGCGGCCACGCGCTGCTGGAAGAGTGCCAGGAGGGCAATTGAAGGCGTCGACGTTCGTCTACCCATGGGACGTCAACGGGGATCCGGCCGCCGCGGAGCGCATCGCGGGGCTGGGCGTGCGGCAGGCGACGCTCGCCTCCGCGTACCACTCCACGCGTGCGCTCACCCCCCGCCACCCCCGGCAGCGCATCGTCACCGCCGAGCACGCGGCCGTGCTGTACCCGCCGGGTGCGCGCTGGGAGGGCCGTACGCTACGGCCGTACGCGGCGGGGGAGTGGGCACCCGGCGACGCGTTCGGGGAGGCGGCCGAGTCTCTGGCCGCCGCCGGTCTGGAGGTGCACACCTGGGTCGTCCTCGCGCACAACTCCCGCCTGGGCGCCGAGCATCCCTCGACCTCCGTGGTCAACGCCTACGGGGACCGGTATCCGTGGGCGCCCTGTGTCGCGCAGGAGGCGACCCGTGGGTACCTCGTCGACCTGGCCGTGGAGGCGGCGGTCCGGCCGGGCGCGCGCGGCACGGAGCTGGAGTCGCTCGGCTGGTACGGACTTCAGCACTTGCACGCCCACGACAAGACCGGCGGGGTCGGGCTCGGCGACGCCGGGCAGTACCTGATGGCGTTGTGCTTCTGCGGGACGTGCCGGGGCGGGTATGCCGGGGTCGGGCTGGACCCCGACGCGCTGGCGGCGGCCGTGCGGGAGGCGCTGGAGCCGTTGTGGCGGGGCGAGGCCGCAGACGAGGGCTGGCCGGCTGTCGAGAAGTTTCTCGGTGCCGAGCGGGCGGCGGGCACGCGGGAGTGGCGCGACGCGATCGCGCGCTCGCTCCAGGAGGCGGCGGTCGAGGCGGTACGCGCCGCCGCACCCGAGGGCTTCCAGGTACTGCTGCACGCGGACCCGGTGGCGTACCACTGCGGGGCGAACCCCGGAGTCGACCCCGCGCACATTCTGGGCGTGGCTGACGGTGTCGTCGTGCCGTGCGCGGGCGGACCGGGGCTGCTCCCCGCGTTCGCCGAGGTCGGCGCGGAGGGTGCCGTGCTGGCCGCCAACTTCGGAATCGTGTCGGGGATGGGCGGCAGCCCGGTGACGCTGGCCGAGGACGCGGGGCGGGCGGTGGAACTGGGGGCGACGGAACTGCGGCTGTACCACGCGGGGTTGGCCTCGGACCAGGACCTGGCGGCGGTGCGGGAGGCGTTGACGGCGGTGGGTTGAGCCGAGACGGGTGGTCGCGACGACGCCCTTCGGCTCCGGCTCAGGTCGACAACACGCGGTAGGTCACGTGGGTGACCAGGCTTGCCTGCCGTGTTGTCACCTGTTCCAGTTTCAGCGGCGGGACGCCCTCGAACAGGCGTGTGCCGGCGCCGAGCGTGAGTGGCACGACGTGCAGCCGCAGCTCGTCGATCAGGCCGGCGGTGAGGTACTGGTTGATGGTGGTCGAGCCGCCCTGGATCGCGACGTCGCCGTCGCCGGCCTCCGCGCATGCCCGTGCAAGTGCCGATGTGATTCCGTCGGTGACGAAGTGGTACGTGGTGCCGCCGTCCATCGGCTGTGGCTCGCGCGCGTGGTGCGTGAGCACGAACACCGGTGCGTGGAACGGCGGATCGTCGCCCCACCAGCCGTTCCACCGCCGGTCCCACTCGCCACGCACCGGGCCGAACATGTTGCGCCCCATGATGAACGCCTTTGCGGCGGCCATCCGGTCGATCTCGGCCCGGTTCTCATCGGGAGTGTCGAACATCCAGGCGTGCAGTTCGCCGCCCGTGCCGTCGCCGCCGTCATCGCCGAACGGGCGTTCCTCCGTCTGGTTGAGCCCGGCCGAGTAGCCGTCGACCGAGACCGTGATGTCGCAGACCACCTTGCCCATGCGTACAGGGTCTCCTACTTGTCAGCGATGGCGTAGGAGGGCGGCCAGTGCGAGGTTGGTGGCGATGAGGAGGGCGCGGCGGTGGGGGCGGTCCGCGAGGGTGCCCAGGACGGGGCCGCCGAGGAGCGGGGCCCACGGGCGAACGCGCACAGCGCCGCCAGCGCGTCCGAGCCGGTGAGGTCCTTGACCCCGACGCCCGCGACCAGCCACATCGCCGACGAACCGAGGCCCGAGACCACCACCCCGGCCGGATACAGCCCCGCGTCGCGGTCCCCGAGGACACGCCTCACCGGCCATGTCGTCCATGCCGTTCGTGTCGTGGATGTGGATGTCATGGCTGGTGATCGTGGTGCTGAGGCCCCGTCGCACGGATCGGGCGGATGCCCCAGGAATCGTCGCCGGGAGGGGTGGGTGCGTGGCGAGCGATGAGTTCTCGGGACGTCGAGGGTCTACCGATAGCAAGGCAGACCCGCACTCTTGGCGCGCTTCCGAGGAGCACCGCATGACCGACCACGCCCCGACCCCCCTCGACCTCACTCCCCAGGCCCGAATCGTCGCCCGTCTCGGCCAGGCCGTCCGCGACGACCAGCTCTCCGACCCCACCCCGTGTCCGGAGTACGCCGTGCACCACCTCCTCGGGCATCTGCTCGGGCTGGCCTTCGCCTTCCGTGACGCGGGCCGGAAGGATCTGGGGCCCACGACGGACACCGACCCGCAGGCGGCGGTGCCCGACATCGGGCCGGGCCGGCGCGAGGCTCTGCCGCAGGCGCTCGACGAGCTCGCCGAGGCCTGGCGGGACCCGGCCGCGTGGACGGGTGAGACCCGGGCGGGCGGGGTGTCGCTGCCGGGCGCCGTCGCCGGGGCCGTGGCGGTGGACGAGCTGGTCGTGCACGGCTGGGACCTCGCGCGGGCGACCGGACAGGCGTACGAACCCGACCCGGCGGCTCTCGCCGCGACGCACTCCTTCCTCGCCGCCTCTGCCGACGACCCGGCGCGCGGCGAGATCTTCGGCCCCGTGGTGCCCGTGCCGGACGACGCGCCGCTGCTCGACCGCGTGATCGGGTTGAGCGGACGTGATCCGAAGTGGAAGCCATAGGAGCCACTCCACGGACAACCCCACGAAAGAACGCACAAACTCGGCGCGCGCCCTCGCCCGCGTCCGTACGCTCCCGAACATGCCCCTGAGCCTGACCGTCCTCGGCACCGCCTCTCCGCATCCCCGCCCGGGCCGGCCCGCCTCCGGGTATCTGCTGCGCGGCGGGGGCGCCGAGATATGGGTGGACGCGGGGTTCGGGACCTTCGCCGAGTTGCAGCGGCACACGGATCCCACCCGGCTCACGGCGATCTGGATCTCCCATCTGCACGCGGACCACAGCGCGGATCTGGTGGCCGCGATGTACGGGTTCGCGTACGGCGGCCTCACCCTGCCCGCGCCGCTGCCCGTCTACGCGCCCGGCGACTGCGCCGAGCGCCTCGCGGGGTTCTTCGGGCGGTCGGACACGGCGTTCCTGAACGGGGTCTTCGACTTCCGGCCCCTGTACGACGGCCACTCCGTCCGGCACTGGAACCTCACCCTCACCGCCCGCGCCGTCGTCCACGACGTGGAGGCGTACGGGCTGCGCGCCGAGTGCCAGGGGCGGGTGCTCGCATACTCGGGGGACAGCGGCCCGTGCGACGCGCTGAGCCGGCTGGCCGCCAGCGCCGACCTGTTCCTGTGTGAGGCGGACGTCGACACACATCGCGGAAGCGAACCCCGGGTGCATCTCACGCCGGAGGAGGCCGGGACGTACGCCAAGGGCGCGAGCCGGCTGCTGATCACACATGTGGGGCCGTCGCTCACCCCGGAGGGGGCGACCGGGCGGGCAGCCGTCGTCTTCGGCGGGCCGACCGAGAGCGCGCGTGAGGGCGACACCAAGATCGTGTGACGGCACGGTCATGTGACGGCGGGCACATCTTCTTTTGTCAGAAGCATTGACGAAACACGGGGCCCCTCCTACCTTCAACGCGTCGTACTTCGTACGTCATATATGAGACGCGATACGTGAGATCCCATACCTGAGATCCCATACGTGAGATCCGAGAGGCGCGCATGACCTCTGTGCCCACGCCGATCCCGTCCCGCACGCAGTTCGTGCTGGAGGGGATCAAACACCGCATCCTCACCGGTCGGTTGACGCCCGGTCAGGCGCTGGTCGAGACCGAACTGGCCGCGCAGTTCGGGGTGTCCAAGACGCCCGTGCGCGAGGCGCTCAAGACGCTGGCCGGGACCGGGCTCGTCGTGATGAACCAGTACAAGGGCGTCACGGTGCGCATGGTGGACGCGGACATGGCGCGCGAGGTCTACGACGTACGGCTGCTCCTGGAGCCGGAGGCCCTGCGACGCTCGGTGCGACGCGGTGTCCCGTGGAACACGGCGAGCGATGCGCTGACCAGGGCCGACGGGGCCACGGACACCGCCGAACGGTCGCTGGCCAACCGGGAGTTCCACCGCGCGCTGTACGTGCCGTGCGGCAATCCGCTGCTCGGCCGGATGCTCGACGAGGTGCGCGACCAGGCCGCCCTGGTGTCGGCCGTCGCGTGGGCCGCCAACCCCTCCTGGGAACGGGAGGCCGCCGAGCACCGGGAGATCCTGCGGCTCGCCCTCGACGGCGACGCCGACGGCGCGGCCGCCGCCCTGCACGCGCACATCGCCTCGTTCGTCGAACGGGCCTTCCCCGAGGCCCGCGAGGAACAGCAGACCCCGCAAGCTCAGCAGGCCCAGTAAGCCCCCGAGTCCACGAGGCACGGCGAGCCCGCGCTACGCGGCGGACCGCCAGCCCTCCGTAGTCCTCCAAGAAGTCCTTGCAGAGGAAGGTCATCAATGAGCAGCGTGACGTTCGAGACCCAACGGACGGCCCTGGCCGACGTGGTGGCCATCCCGGTGACTCCGTTCGCCGAGGACGGCACCGTCGACCAGGGCGCCCACCGGGCCCTGCTGCGTCGGCTGCTCGACGGAGGGATCACCACCCTCACCCCGAACGGCAACACCGGCGAGTTCTACGCCCTCACCCCCGAAGAGCGCCGCCTCGTCACCGAGTTGACCATGGACGAGGTCGGCGACCGGGCCGTGATCCTGGTCGGCGTCGGGCACGACGTGCCGACCGCGATCGCCTCCGCAGAGCACGCCCGCGAGGCCGGGGCGCAGATGGTGATGGTCCATCAGCCGGTGCACCCGTACGTGTCGCAGGACGGCTGGGTCGACTACCACCGGGCGATCGCGGAGGCCGTGCCCGAGCTGGGCGTCGTGCCCTACATCCGCAACGCGCAGCTCACCGGTGTCCGGCTCGCCGAACTCGCCGACACCTGCCCGAACGTGATCGGGGTCAAGTACGCCGTCCCGGACGCCGCACGCTTCGCCGCCTTCGCCCGCGACGCCGGCCTGGAACGCTTCGTCTGGGTGGCCGGGCTCGCCGAGCCGTACGCGCCCTCCTACTTCTCAGCCGGCGCCACCGGCTTCACCTCGGGGCTGGTGAACGTCGCCCCGGCCGTCTCGCTGAACATGATCGAAGCGCTTCGATCGGGTGACTTCCCGGCGGCCATGAAGGTCTGGGAGCAGATCCGCCGCTTCGAGGAGCTGCGCGCCGCCAACGGCTCCGCCAACAACGTCACCGTCGTCAAGGAGGCCCTCGCCTCCCTCGGCCTTTGCCGCCGCGACGTCCGGGCCCCCAGCAGACACCTGCCCGAGGGCGAACGCGCCGAGGTCGCCGCCATAGCCGCCCGGTGGTCGATATGAAGAAGCCGGTCGACGTGAAGAAGCCGGAAGAACTCCGAAGCCACCAGTGGTACGGCACCGATGGTCTGCGCTCCTTCAGCCACCGCGCCCGCACCCGCCAGCTCGGCTACCTCCCCGAGGAGCACCTCGGCAAGCCGGTCATCGCGATCCTCAACACCTGGTCCGACATCAACCCCTGTCATGTGCACCTCCGGGATCGCGCGCAGGCGGTCAAGCGGGGCGTGTGGCAGGCCGGCGGCTTCCCGCTGGAGTTCCCGGTCTCGACCCTCTCCGAGACCTTCCAGAAGCCGACGCCGATGCTCTACCGCAACATGCTCGCGATGGAGACCGAGGAGCTGCTCCGCTCGTACCCGGTCGACGGGGCCGTCCTGATGGGCGGCTGCGACAAGTCGACACCCGCGCTGCTCATGGGCGCGGCCTCCGTCGACCTGCCGGCCGTGTTCGTGCCCGCCGGGCCGATGCTGCCGGGGCACTGGCGCAACGAGGTCCTCGGCTCCGGCACCGACATGTGGAAGTACTGGGACGACAAGCGCGCCGGGCTGATCGGCGACTGCGAGATGACCGAGCTGGAGTCCGGTCTCGCGCGCTCGCCGGGTCACTGCATGACGATGGGTACGGCGTCCACGCTCACCGCCGCCGCCGAGGCGCTCGGGGTCACGATCCCGGGAGCGTCCAGCATTCCGGCCGTCGACTCGGGGCACGACCGCATGGCAGCGGCCGCCGGCCTCCGGATCGTCGAACTGGTCCACAAGGACCGGAAATTGAACGACATCCTCACCGCCGACGCCTTCGAGGACGCCGTCACCACCGTCCTCGGACTCGGCGGCTCGACCAACGCGGTCATCCACCTCATCGCCATGGCCGGCCGCGCGGGCGTCAAGCTCACCCTCGACGACTTCGACCGCATCGCCCGTACCGTCCCGGTGCTCGCCAACGTCCGGCCCGGCGGTCAGAGGTACCTGATGGAGGACTTCCACTTCGCCGGCGGCCTCCCCGGTTTCCTGTCCCGGATCACCGACCTGCTGCACCTGGACCGGCCGACCGTCTCGTACGACACGATGCGCGAGCAGCTCGACGGCGCGCTCGTGCACAACGACGACGTGATCCGGACCCGTGACAACCCGGTCGCCAGCGAAGGCGGGGTCGCCGTCCTGCGCGGCAACCTCTGCCCGGACGGCGCGGTCATCAAGCACATCTCCGCAGAGCCCCACCTGCTCAAGCACACCGGTCCGGCGGTCGTCTTCGACGACTACAGGACGATGCAGCGGACGATCAACGACCCGTCCCTCGGGATCACCGCCGACAGCGTGCTGGTGCTGCGCAACGCCGGGCCCAAGGGCGGACCGGGCATGCCCGAGTACGGGATGCTGCCCATCCCGGACCATCTGCTGAGGCAGGGCGTCCGGGACATGGTGCGGATCTCAGACGCCCGGATGAGCGGGACGAGTTACGGCGCCTGCGCGCTGCACGTGGCGCCCGAGTCGTACGTCGGCGGGCCCCTCGCCCTCGTGCGCACCGGCGACTCCATCACCCTGGACGTCGAGGCACGCGCTCTCCAACTCAATGTGGACGACGAGGAGTTGGAGCGCCGCCGAGCGGAGTGGACCCCGCCTCCCACCCGCTACGAGCGCGGCTACGGCGCGCTCTACAACGACCAGATCACCCAGGCGGACACCGGCTGCGACTTCGAGTTCCTGGCCAGACCGGGCAAGGTACCGGACCCGTACGCGGGTTGAACGACGGGACCCCGGGTCCTCAAGGGGCGCGAGGAACTGCGCGACCAGCCACAACGCACCCGCACACGCCACAGACCGCAGGTGGCACCCGTACCGCGCGACCGGCACACCCCTGCACATCGAGAAAGCGCTTCCTGCGCGACGAACCACGAACCACGAACCACGAACCACGAACCACGAACCACGGACAACGCACGAACGCACGACGACGTACGACGACGTACCGAGAAACGGAGACCCAGTCATGGCCCAAGCCGCAGCCGTGGCGAAACCGCCCGCGCCACCCCGGCGGCGCCGTGCCTCCGCGACACCGCGCAGGCTGCCATACCTGCTGATCGCCCCGGCCGCCCTGCTCATGCTGGGCTTCATCGCCTACCCGGTCATCAGCGTCTTCTACTACAGCCTGCAGAACTACAACCCCACCAAGCCCTGGCGGAACGGCTTCGCCGGCTTCGACAACTTCGTCCACGCCTTCACCGAGGACCCCCTGTTCTGGGACACCCTCGTCTTCAGTGCCAAGTGGGTGGTCGTCGAGGTCTCGCTGCAGCTGCTGTTCGGTCTCGCCCTCGCGCTCATCGTCAACCAAACGTTTGTCGGCCGAGCCGTCGGCCGCGCCCTGGTCTTCTCCCCCTGGGCCGTCTCCGGCGTGCTGACCTCCGCGATCTGGGTGCTCCTCTACAACTCCCAGACGGGCATCACCCGTTACCTCGCGGACATGGGCATCGGTGAGTACGGCACCAGCTGGCTCTCCGACACCTCCACCGTCTTCTCGGCGGCGATCGTCGCCGACCTGTGGCGCGGTGTCCCCTTCTTCGCGATCCTCATCCTCGCCGACCTCCAGTCCATCTCGAAGGACCTGTACGAGGCCGCCGAGGTCGACGGCGCCAGCCGCATCCGGCAGTTCATGCACATCACGCTGCCGCACCTGAAGGACGCGATCATCCTCTCCACGCTGCTGCGTGCGGTGTGGGAGTTCAACAACGTCGACCTCCTCTACACCCTGACCGGTGGCGGACCAGCGGGTGAGACCACGACTCTCCCCCTCTACATCGCCAACACCTCGGTCGACGCCCACAACTTCGGCTACGCGTCCGCCCTGACCACGGTCGCGTTCGTGATCCTGCTCTTCTGCTCGATGGTCTATCTGCGGCTCAGCAAGTTCGGAGGCGAGTCCAAGTGATCACCAAGGACGCCGAGAAGGTCGCTCCGCCGCGGCCCGCGCCCGCTGCCGAGGAGCCCCCGCCGCGCCCGGGCAAGGTCCGCCGCGCCTGGGACGAGGCCCCGCGCTGGCAGATCTACCTGCCGCTGGGGATCTACCTGGTCTTCACCCTCGTCCCCTTCTACTGGATCCTGCTCTTCGCGCTGCGCAAGCCGGGCTCGACCTCGCTGGTGCCGTGGCCGATCACGTTCGAGCACTTCGAGAAGGTGTGGAACGAGCGCAGTTTCGGCGTCTACTTCCAGAACAGCGTGCTCGTCGGTGTCGTCACCCTGCTGATGACCACGCTCGTCGCCCTGGCCGGCGGCTACGCCCTCGCCCGCTTCGACTTCAAGATCAAGCGCGGGTTCATGCTGGCGCTGCTGTGCTCCCAGTTCGTCCCGGGCGCGCTGCTCCTCGTCCCGCTGTTCCAGATCTTCGCCGAGCTGCGGATGATCAACTCCCTCGGCAGTGTCATCCTCGCCGAGACGGTCTTCCAACTGCCGCTGTCGATCATCCTGATCAGCAACTTCATCAAGAACGTGCCGTATACGCTGGAGGAAGCGGCCTGGGTGGACGGCTGCAACCGGTTCACCGCGTTCCGGGTGGTCGTGCTGCCGCTGCTGCGGCCCGGTCTGATCGCCGTCGGCTCATTCGCCTTCGTGCACTCCTGGAACCACTTCCTGTTCGCCCTGATGTTCCTCAGCAACCAGGACAAGCAGACCATCCCGGTCGGCCTCAACACCCTGCTCAGCGCCGACAGCGTCGACCTGGGCGCGCTGGCGGCCGGCGGCATCATCGCCGCCGTACCGGTGGTCATCGTCTTCGCCTTCATCCAGAAGTGGCTGATCACGGGCTTCAGCGCCGGGGCGGTGAAGGGATGACCATACGCGGGAGAGTGGTTCAACTCGTCGCCCTCGCGGGGGTGTTGGGCCTCGCGCTCACCACCCCGGCCGGGGCCGAGTCCCGGGACATCAGCCGGGACAGGCTCGCGACGGACGACGGCTGGGCGGCGGCCGACGGTGGTACCACGGGGGGTTCCATCGCCGACGACGCCCATGTCTTCACCGTACGCACCCGGAGCGAGCTGGTCCGCGCACTCGACGGCGGCAGCGCCACCCCGAAGATCATCCGGATCGCGGGGACCGTCGACGCCAACACCGCCGACGACGGTGACAGGCTCGACTGCGCCGACTACGCGACCGACGGCTACGACCTGAAGGCGTACCTGGCCGCGTACGACCCGCGCACCTGGGGTTCCAGCAAGCCCGGCGGCCCCCAGGAGGAGGCCCGCCAGGCGTCGGCGGCGAAGCAGGCCGAGCGGATCGAACTGGCCGTCGGCTCCAACACCACCATCGTCGGCCTCGGTGCGTCGGCGGTCCTGAAGGGCGCCAGCCTCCAGCTCGAGGGCGCGGACAACGTCATCGTCCGCAACCTCGAACTCCGCGACGCCTACGACTGCTTCCCCGTCTGGCAGCCCAACACCGGCGGCCTCGGCGACTGGAAGACGGCGTACGACAACATCTGGGTGCGCGGCTCCAGCCATGTCTGGATCGACCACGTCACGATCTCCGACAAGGGCCACCCCGACGAGGACGAGCCGACCCACTTCGGCCGCAACTACCTCCGCCACGACGGCCTGCTCGACATCACCAACGCCTCCGACCTGGTCACCGTCTCGTGGAGCCGCTTCGTCGACCACGACAAGGGCATCCTGATCGGCAACGGGGACACGGCCACCGGCGACCGGGGCAAACTCCGGGTGACGCTGCACCACAACCAGTTCGAGAACGTCGTGCAGCGCGCGCCGCGCGTCCGCTTCGGCCAGGTGCACCTCTACAACAACCGGTACGTCGTCCCGGCCGACGCCCACGACTACCGCTACTCCCTCGGCGTCTCCACCGAGTCCGCCGTGTACGCCGAGAACAACGCCTTCACCACACCCGGGCACGTCGAGGTCGCCGACCTGGTGAAGAGCTGGAACGGCACCGCCGTGCACCAGACGGGCACCCTCTTCAACGGCTATCCGGTGGATCTCCTGGCCATCCACAACGCCTACAACTCCGGCAGCGAGCGTGATCTCACGGCCGACGTGGGCTGGACGCCTACCCTGCACCAAAAGATCGACAGCGCCGGGAAGGCCGACCGAGAGGTGGCACGCGGCGCGGGCGCAGGGAGGATCCGATGAACCCGATGAACCCGAAGAACCGGCACACCACCTCGTACGACACCCCGCTTCCGCTCGTCCTCGCGGGTGCCCGGGGCCACGGCCGCTGGCACCTGGAGAACATCCGTCGGCTGCAGGACAAGGGGATCGTCCGGCTCGCCGGGATCTGCGAGCTGACCCCGCTGGGCGCGGACGAGATCCCGGACGGCCTCGGCACGCCCGAGCAGTCCGCCGACTTCGGGGCGCTCCTCGACTCGACCGGTGCCGCGATCGCCGTGATCTGCACCCCGATCCCCACCCACACCGACCTGGCGCTGACGGCGGCCGAGCGAGGCGTGCACGTGCTGCTGGAGAAGCCGCCGGCCCCGTCGTACGCCGAGTTCCGCCGGATGGCGGACGGGGTCGCGGAAGCCGGCGTGGTCTGCCAGATCGGCTTCCAGTCGCTGGGTTCGCACGCCGTGCCCGCGATCCGGAAGATGGTCGCGGAGGGCCTGATCGGCGAGGTCGTCGGCATCGGAGGGGCCGGGGCCTGGGCCCGCGCCGAGGCGTACTACCGGCGGGCGCCGTGGGCCGGCAAGCGGCGTCTGAACGGCGTGGACGTGATCGACGGGGTGCTCACCAACCCCCTTGCACACGCCGTCGCCACCGGGCTCGCGCTCGCCGGCGCGGGCCGTGCCGAGGACGTCACCGCCATCGAGACCGAGCTGCTGCGCGCCAACGACATCGAGTCCGACGACACCTCGTGCGTACGGGTCACCACCGCCGACGGCGGCCGGATCACCGTCGCCGCCACGCTGTGCGCCGAGGACCCGGACGAGCCGTACAACGTCGTGCACGGCACCAGCGGCCGGATCACCTTCTGGTACAAGCAGGACCGCGTGCTCGTCCAGCGGGCCGGACACGGCCCGGAGGAGATGGAGTACGACCGCACGGACCTGCTGGAGAACCTCGTCGACCACCTCGTCGACGGTGCCGATCTGTTGGTCCCGCCGGACACGACCGGCGCGTTCATGAAGGTCGTCGAGGCGATCCGCGTCGCCCCGGACCCGATCGCTCTCCCGGCCGGCGCCTGGCACAAGCTGCCCGACGAGGACCGCCGGGTCGTCGACGGCATCGACGGCCTCGTCGCGGCCGCCGCCGACAACCTCGCCCTCTACTCCGAACTGGGCGCCTCCTGGGCGCTCCCCGCAGCACCGGCGAAAGAGGTGAGCACTTGATGACGACCGACGAGTCCCTGGTCCTGCGGGTGGCGGGCCGTCCGGTGGGCCGTTACCTCACCCGGCCCGAAGTGCCGGAGCGGCTCTCGCCCCGCCCCTATCTGCATCCCGTCACCACCCTGTCCGGCACGGCGGTGACCGAGCTGAGCCCCGCCGACCACCTCCACCACCTCGGCGTCGGTGTCGCCGTTCCCGACGTCGAGGGGCACAACTTCTGGGGCGGGCGGACCTACGTCCGCGACCAGGGCCCGACCGAGCTCGACAACCACGGCTCCCAGCGCCACACCGCCTTCCAGCTGCGCGACCCCGACGGCTTCGTCGAGGAGCTGCGCTGGGTGGCGTCCGGCGATGAGCTGCTGCGCGAGCGCCGTACGGTCGCGGCCACCGAACTCACCGACTCCGCCTGGGCGTTGGACTTCACCTTCTCCCTCACCAACATCACCGAAGCCCCGGTGTCGATCGGCAGCCCCGCCACCAACGGGCGCCCCGGCGCCGCGTACGGCGGCTTCTTCTGGCGGGCCCGCAAGGAGGCCGCGGCACCCCGCGTCTTCACCGCCGACGCCGAGGGCGAGTCGGAGGTCCACGGCCGCCGCGCCGACTGGCTCGCCCTGGCCGGCTGGGGGTCCCCCCGCTCGAGCGGAGCCGAGAGTGGGGGAGAATGGACGCTCGTCTTCGCGGGGGCCACCGTCACCACCCGCCGCGACCCGTGGTTCGTCCGCGCCGACGAGTACCCGGGCGTCGGCTCCTCCCTCGCCCACACCGAGCGCCTCCCGATCGAGCCGGGCGAGACGGCAGTACGCCGGGTCGTCACCGTCGTCGCCGACGGCACCCTGGACCGGGGCGAGGCGGCGGCCCTCGTACGGAAGGCGGTGAGCCCGTGAGCGAGATGTCCGGCGCGTCCGCCGCCACCACCGCTGCCACGTCCGTCGGCGCCTCCGCCGTCACCACCACCGCGCCCGTCTTCTCCGCCGACCAGGGCGACGGCACCTACCGAAACCCGATCCTCGACGCCGACTGGTCCGACCCCGATGTCCTGCGCGTGGCCGACGACTTCTATATGACCGCCTCCAGCTTCGGCCGGGCCCCGGGCCTTCCCCTGCTCCACTCCCGGGACCTGGTCAACTGGACGCTTGTCGGCCACGCGCTCCAACTTCTCGAACCGGCGGCCGAGTTCAAGGTCCCGCGCCACGACTGTGGGGTGTGGGCGCCCTCGCTGCGGCACTTCGACGACCGGTTCTGGATCTTCTGGGGCGACCCCGACCACGGCATCTACCAGGTCAACGCCCCCGCAATCAGGGGCCCTTGGACCCGGCCGCACCTGGTCAAGGAGGGCAAGGGGCTGATCGACCCCTGCCCGCTGTGGGACGAGGAGACCGGCGAGGCGTACCTCGTGCACGCCTGGGCCAAGTCCCGCTCCGGCATCAAGAACCGGCTCACCGGGCACCGCATGCGGCCCGACGGCACCGGGCTGCTCGACGAGGGCAAGGTCGTCGTCGACGCGGACCGGCTCCCCGGCTGGTTCACGCTGGAGGGGCCCAAGCTCTACCGCCACGACGGCTGGTACTGGATCTTCGCTCCCGCCGGGGGAGTGGAGACCGGCTGGCAGGGCGTGTTCCGCTCCCGCGAGTTCTTCGGGCCGTACGAGGAACGGATCGCCCTGGAGCAGAAGGACACCGGGGTCAACGGGCCGCACCAGGGCGGCTGGGTGCGCACGGCGGCCGGCGAGGACTGGTTCCTGCACTTCCAGCAGCGGGGCGCGTACGGCAGGGTCGTCCATCTCCAGCCGATGCGCTGGGGTCCGGACGGCTGGCCCGTGCTCGGGGACGAGGGCGCCCCCGTCGCCGTCCACCGCAAGCCGGAGCTGCCGCCGCAGCCGCCCGCCGCGCCCGCCACCGACGACGACTTCCCCGGCGGCCGCTTCGGACGCCAGTGGCAGTGGACCGCGAACCCCCAGGACGGCTGGGCCACCCAGCACTCCGGGGACGGGCTGCGGCTCACGTGCGTGCGCTCCGTGCACGCACACGACCTGCGGAAACTGGCGAATGTGCTCACACAGCGGCTGCCGGGGATCCCGGCGGTCATCGAGGTCGAGCTGCGGCTCGACAGCGAGGAGCCGGGGGCACGGGCCGGGCTCGCCGTGCTCGGGGACGCGTTTCGCTGGATCGGACTCCAGCGAGGGGCCGACGGGACCGTGCACCTCGTCCACCGGTTCGCCGAGACCGTCGCCGAGCGGGAACGTGACGCCGACCATCCGCGTCCGGCACCCGAGGGGCGGGCACGGCTGCGGATCGAGACCTCGGCCGGGGCACGCTGCCGGTTCTCCTACGACGTGGGGGAGGGGTGGGAGTCCTCGGGACAGGTCTTCGCCGCCACCCCCTGGCGCTGGGTCGGCGCCCTGCTCGGCCTCTTCGCGGTCGCGCCCACCGGCGGGGGACACGCCGGGGCGGCCACGTTCACGCAGTTCCGGATCACCGCCACGCGAGCCACGACCGCCTGACCCCCAGTCTTCGTACGCCTGTTGGGAGCCGCAATGACGCACCTCCGTAGCAAGCGCTTGTCGCACCGAGGGAGAGCCTTCGCCGCCGTCACCGCCCTGATCGCCTCGTTCGTCGTCGGCGCGTTCACCCCGGCGGAAGCCGCCGCCGAGCCTGCCGGGACCGCCGCCCGGCCTGCCGAGGCCTCCCGGTCTTTCGCGGCATCCCGGTGGACCGACCGGCCGCACGGCTTCGCCTCCCTCGACGGCGGCACCACCGGTGGCGCGGGCGGCAAGGTCGTGACCGTCACCGACCAGGCCTCGCTGGCGCAGTACGCGTCCGCCGAGGAGCCGTACGTCATCCGCGTGGCCGGGGCGATCGACGTCGAGCCCTTCGGCTCGGACATCGTCGTGACCTCGAACAAGACGATCATCGGCGTCGGCGGCACCGGCGAGATCGTCCACGGCGAGCTGCACCTCAACCCCGGTACCAGCAACGTCATCATCCGCAACCTGACGATCCGCGACAGCTACGTCGAGGGCGACTGGGACGGCAAGACGACCGACTTCGACGCGATCCAGATGGACACCGTCGACCACGTCTGGATCGACCACAACCGCTTCGAGCGCATGGGCGACGGGCTCCTCGACATCCGCAAGGACAGCCGGTACGTCACCGTCTCCTACAACCAGTTCAAGAACCACAACAAGGCGCTGGGCATCGGCTGGACGACCAACGTCCAGACCGAGATCACCATCGACCACAACTGGTTCACCGGTACGAAGCAGCGCAATCCCTCCGCCGACAACTGCGCCTACGCCCACCTCTACAACAACTACCTCTCGGCGCAGGTGGCCGACGGCGACCCCGTGTGGACGTACGGGAACTGGTCGCGCGGCAAGACCAGGATGGTGATCGAGAACAGCTACTACGACGGGGTACAGCACCCGTATCAGGCCGACGCCACCGCCGAGTTGGTGCAGCGCGGGTCGATTCTGAAGAACGTCGGCGGACGGCAGGACGCCTGGGGCACGGCCTTCGACCCGAAGGACTTCTACGCCTACCGGCTCGACCCGGCCGCCGCCGTCCCCGCGCTGGTCACGCGCCTCTCCGGCCCGCAGAAGGGCCTCGGCACGAACACCGTGCTGAACGTCCCCGGTGACTACCCGACCGTCCAGGCCGCCGTCGACGCCGTACCCGCAGGCAACGACGGCACGGTCACTCTCCGCATCGCGCCCGGCACCTACCGCGCGAAGGTCCTCGTCCCCGCGAACAAGCCGAACCTGGTGCTGCAGGGGACTGGACAGGATCGCTCGGACACCGTCATCGTCCACGACACGCCCGCCGCGTACGGCGGCTCCAACGGCAGTGCCACCGTGCGGATCCTCGCCAGTGACGTGACCGCCCGCAACCTCACCTTCAGCAACGACTTCGACGAGGCCGCGCACGAGCTGAACGGCGAGCAGGCGCTGGCGGTGAAGACGACCGGCGACCGGATCGTCTTCGAGAACACGGCCTTCCTGGGCAACCAGGACACGCTGATGACCGACAGCCCCAAGCTCGACGTCATCAGTCGCGTCTACATCCGCGACTCGTACATCGAGGGCGATGTCGACTTCATCTACGGCCGCGCCACGACCGTCATCGAGCGCTCCCTGATCAAGGCGCTCAGCCGCGGCTCGGACAGCAACAACGGCTACATCACGGCTGCCTCCACCTGGAAGGACAACCCCTACGGCTTCCTGATCACCAGGTCGAAGGTCGTCAGTGACGCGCCCGCCGGGACGTACCACCTCGGCAGGCCCTGGCACCCGGGCGGCGAGCCGAACGCCGTCGCCCAGGTGTTGTTCCGGGACACCGAGCTGCCCGCCGCGATCAAGTCGTCGCCGTGGACGGACATGAGCGGTTTCTCGTGGAAGGACGCGCGGTTCACGGAGTACCGGACGTACGGGCCGGGGGCCGGTGTGACCGCCGACCGGCCGCAGCTCGACGGCTCGGACGCCTCGACCTACACGGTCACCAAGTACCTCGCGGGGACGGACGGTTGGGCGCCGCATCTCGGGCGGGCCGGCCGCTGAGAAGTCCGCTCCCGGAGACAGCACAGACCCCCCACAACTTCATAACCCTCGTATCCAGAAGAAGAGAGCCGTTCAATGAAGATCAGCAATCGCAGAAGCAGGCGCGCCGCCGCGGCCATCGCCCTGGGATCCGTACTCGCGCTGACCGCCACCGCCTGCGGTGACGACGGCAGTGGCGCGGGCGGCGACAAGGGCTCAGAGGGCAGCGGCAAGGGCGAGATCGTCTTCTGGGACAACAACGGCGGTGTCCGCACCGACATCTGGAAGGAGATCATCGCCGACTTCGAGACGGCCAACCCGGACATCGACGTCGAGTACGTCGGGATCGCCTCCACGGAGTACCAGTCCAAGGTCGACACCGCCCTCCAGGGCGGTGGCCTCCCGGACGTCGGCGGTGTCGGCGCGGCCATGGCCGCCGGGTTCGCCGCGCAGGGCGCGCTGGAGCCCCTGGACGACCGGCTCTCCAAGTCCTCCCTCAACGGCAAGCTCAACGAGGCGATGGTCGAGTCGCTGAAGTCCGCCGGCGGCGGCGACGCCCTCTACTCGATCCCGACCTCCGCCAACAACGGTGTCCTCTACTACCGCACCGACCTGTTCAAGGCGGCGGGCCTGGCGGACCCGACCGACTGGGACAAGTTCTACGCGGCCGCCGAGAAGCTCACCGACAAGGACAAGAACAAGTTCGGCTACACCATCCGCGGTGGTGCCGGTTCCATCGCCCAGGCGCTGGACGCGATGTACGGGCAGTCCGGGATCACCTCGTTCTGGGACGCCGGCGGTGAGAAGACCACGGTCAACGACCCGAAGAACGTCGAGGCCCTGGAGAAGTACGTCGGCCTCTACAAGAAGGTCACGCCGGCCGCCGACCTCAACAACGACTTCACCAAGATGGTCGCCCAGTGGGACTCCGGCACCATCGGCATGCTCAACCACAACCTGGGCTCCTACCAGGACCACGTGAAGGCGTTCGGCGTCGACAAGTTCCGGGGCATCCCGCAGCCGACCGGCCCCGGCGGCAAGCGGGTCCAGGTCTCCAACCCGGTCGACGGGCTGGGACTGTTCAAGAGCTCGAAGAACAAGGAAGCGGCCTGGAAGTTCATCGAGTTCGCCACCTCGCACGAGGAGAACTCCAAGTTCAACAAGTCGGCGGGGCAGGTGCCGGCGAACAACGACGCCGCGAAGGACAGCTGGATCTCCGAGGCCGAGCCGACGAAGCTGGCCGCCGCCGCGCTGACGGACGGGTCCACGACGATCGTGCAGCTGCCGTACTACCTGCCGGACTGGAACACGATCTCGAAGACCGACAACGAGCCGGCCTTCCAGAAGGTGATGGACGGGCAGAGCAGCGCGAAGGAGTTCCTGGACTCGCTGGCCGATCAGCTGAACAAGGCGCAAGCCGAATGGAATGAGCAGAAGGGCTAGGAGCCCGGTCCGCTCTGTCCGTGGCCGGCTGTGGGTCCGCCGTGGCTGGCCGCGCAGTTCCCCGCGCCCCTTTGGGGCGCGGGGGTACCCACTGTTGAGAAAGGCACCCGCACGTGTCACTCACCCGTAGACAGGTCACCACCGCGGCGCTCGCCGCTGTTCCGCTCGCCGTCGCCGCCACGGGGCCCGCGTCCGCCGCGGTTTCGCCCGGCGGGGGCCGTCGTGAGCGCACGGTCTTTGTCGCCGGTGATTCCACCGCCGCGCAGAAGTACGCCGACGCCGCTCCCGAGACGGGGTGGGGCATGGCACTTCCGTTCTTCCTCCGGTCGGGGCTGAAGGTCTCCAACCACGCCGTGAACGGCCGTAGTTCGAAGAGCTTCATCGACGAGGGGCGACTCGACGTCATCCTCGAAGCCATCCGGCCCGGGGACTTCCTCGTCATCCAGTTCGGGCACAACGACTCCAAGGTCGCCGATCCCACGCGGTACACCGAGCCGTGGACGACCTACCAGGACTACCTGCGTCAGTACATCGACGGCGCGCGGGCCCGAGGGGCCCGGCCGGTGCTCGCGACCTCCGTCGAGCGCAGGAAGTTCGACGCGGAAGGCAACGCCGTGCCGACCCATGGCGACTATCCGGCAGCGGCGATCGCTCTCGCCGCGGAGGAGGGTGTCGCGCTCCTCGACATCCAGGCGCTGTCCATCGCGTTGTGGCAGAAGCTCGGGGTCGAGGAGACCAAGAAGTACTTCAACTGGACCGAGACCGAGCAGGACAACACGCACTTCAACCCGCCGGGGGCCATCGCCGTGGCGCGGTTGGTCGTCTCTGAGCTGCTTCGGCGCCGGGTGCTTTCGCCGCGGGATGTTCGTCGTTCGGACGAAGAGGTGCCCGACTCCTGGATCACCTGGCCCGAGGCGTAGCGCTCCGCTTGCAGGCCGGTTTTCGGCCGGCGCCCCGTCGTGGCTGGTCGCGCCCGCGCGGCGGAGCCGCAAATCGACACAGTCCGTCCGCGCCCCTGACGGGGCGTAATATCCCCTTTGTCTTGAAAGGAAGCGCATCCATGCGTCCTCGCATCTGGCATGCCCATGTCATTACATCCGTCGTCGGCTGCACCGCGCTGGTGCTCGGGGTCACCGGGACCGGCGTCGCCCAGTCCCAGGGGCGCGACCTCGGCCGGCAGGTTCTCGGTACGGGTGACGGCTGGGGGTCGGCGGAGGGTGGTACCACCGGTGGCTCGGCGGCCGACACCGAGCACGTGTACACCGTCACCACCTGGGCTGAGTTCAAGGCCGCGCTGAGGGACGGCGGTGACGCGCCGAAGATCATCAAGGTCAAGGGCATGATCGACGCCGTCTCCGAAGGGTGCGAGGCCTTCGTCGCCGGCGGCTACGACCTCCAGCAGTACCTCAAGGACTACGACCCGGCCGTCTACGGCAACGACAAGGTCGCCATGGGTCCCCAGGAGGACGCGCGGGTCGCTTCCGCCGCCAAGCAGGACTCGGAGATCAAGGCCAACATCCCGAGCAACACGACCATCGTCGGCGTCGGCAAGAACTCCGGCATCCTCGGCGGCAGCCTGCAGATCAAGGGCGTCTCGAACGTCATCATGCGCAACCTCACCATCGAGGCCCCGCTCGACTGCTTCCCCAAGTGGGACCCGACCGACGACAACAGGACCGGCAACTGGAACTCCGAGTACGACGCCGTGGTCGTCTACGGCACCGACCACGTGTGGCTCGACCACAACACGTTCACCGACGGGCGCTACCCCGACAGCGAGCGGCCGGTCTACTTCGGCAAGGTCTTCCAGCAGCACGACGGGCTGACGGACATCGTGCGCGGCTCCAACTACGTGACCGTGTCCTGGAACCGCTTCCAGAACCACGACAAGAACATGCTGATCGGCAACGGCGACGGCCTCGCCACCACCGACGGCGGCAAGCTCAAGGTCACCATGCACCACAACCGCTTCGACGGGATTCTCCAGCGCTCCCCGCGCGTGCGGTTCGGACAGGTCGACGTCTACAACAACCACTACGTGGTCACCGAGGAGCAGACGGACGACTACTACATCTTCGGTGTCGGCATCTCCTCGCAGCTGCACGCCAGCGACAACGCGATCACGCTGCCGGCCGGCACGAGCGTCGGCAAGGCCCTGAAGAAGTGGAACGAGTCCCCGCTCACCGCCGAGAACAACTACGTCAACGGCAAGCTGACGGACCTCATCGCCGTCCACAACGCCGAGATCCCCTCGGAGACCCTCCAGTCCGGCGCCGGCTGGACGCCCACCCTGCGGACCAAGGTCGACTCGCCGCGCGCCGTGCCGGGCATCGTCGCGAACCGCGCGGGCGCCGGGAAGGTCTGCTGATGGCCGGTTCTGACCAGACGTTCGGTAGGCAGCGGTCGGTCCCTGACCAAACGTCTGGTGGACGACCGCTCTCTGGCCAAACGTTTGTTAGACGATCCTTCCTCGCCGCGAGCATCGGTGCCGCGCTCACGCTCGGCGTCGCGCCCCACGCCCGTGCCGCCCATGCCACCCGTGCCGCCCGTGGGCGTCGGGTCTTCGGGCGGTACGGGTCGCCCTCCGCCCGGCTCAGCGCGCAGACCCTGTACGTGGACGCCGGCGGCGCCGGTGACTTCACCACCGTCCAGGGCGCCGTGACCGCCGTGAGCGGCAGCGGGTACACGCTGGTCGTCGCGCCGGGCGTGTACCGGGAGACCGTCGCCGTCAGTGTCGCCCGTACGGAGATGACCTGGATCGGGGCCTCCGGGAACGCCCGGGACATCGTGATCGTGTACGACAACGCGGCCGGCACCCCGAAACCCGGCGGTGGCACGTACGGCACCACCGGGTCCGCCACGACCCTGGTGCAGGCCGACGGGTTCACGGCGCAAGACATCACCTTCGCCAACGACTGGCTGCGCGCCGACCACCCCGGGATCACTGGCACCCAGGCCGTCGCCATCAAGGTGCAGGGCGACCGGTCGGCGTTCCTGCGGTGCCGGTTCCTCGGGCATCAGGACACGCTGTACGCCGACTCGATGGCGCTCGGCACCTTCGCCCGGCAGTACTTCCGCGACTGCTACGTCGAGGGGGACGTGGACTTCGTCTTCGGACGGGCCACGGCCGTCTTCGAGCGCTGCCACTTCCACACCCTGACCAGGACCGATCTGTCGTCCGCCCCGTACGGGTTCGTCTTCGCGCCCTCCACGGCGGGTGCCAATCCGCGCGGCTGTCTGGTCGTCGGCGGCCGGATCACCAGCGAGGCCCCGGACGCCTACTACAAGCTGGCCCGCCCCTGGGTGCCCAGCTCGGACACCACCGCCCGGCCCATGCTCACCGTGCGCGAGACCCGCCTCGGTGCCGGGATCGACGCGGTCGCGCCCTACACCAACATGTCGTCGGGCTTCCCCTGGCAGGACCAGCGGTTCGCCGAGTACCGGAACACCGGACCGGGCGCCGTCGTCTCCGTACCGGAGAACCGGCCCCAACTCACGGCCGTGGAAGCCGCGGCGGCCACCCGCGAGGCGTATCTCGGCGACTGGACCCCGTGGGAGAGGTGCTGAGATGCGCCGGCGCACACTGCTCACCGGGATAGCCGGTGGCCTGGTGGCCGTCGGCACGACCCCCGCCCTCGCCCAGGGCCCCGCCCTCGCCCAGGGCCCCGCCCTCGCCCAGGGCCCCGCCCTCGCCCAGGGCCATGCCCATGCCCCTACCCGCCGGGTCCTGCACGTCCGGTCCGGCGGGTCCGTCCAGGCCGCCGTGGACGCGGTCGACGGCTCCGGGTGGACGATCGTCGTCCACCCGGGGACGTACCGCGAGGTCATCAACATCCCTGCGGACAAAGGAGAGTTGACCCTGCGCGGTGCCTCTTGCGACCCCCGCGCCACCGTCATCGTCTTCGACCGCGCCAACGGCACCCCGAGGCCCGACGGCGGTACGTACGGCACCGCGGGCTCCGCCACCTTCACCTCGGCGGCGCCAGGTCTGACCGTACGCGACCTGACCCTCGCCAACGACTGGCTGCGCGCGGACCACCCGGACTACACGGGAACCCAGGCGGTCGCCGCGTACGTCACCGGGGACCGCTCGCACTTCGAGAGCGTCCGGTTCCTCGCCCATCAGGACACGCTGTTCGCGGACACCACCGCGCTCGACGCCTTCGACCGGCAGTACTACCGGCACTGCTACATCGAGGGTGACGTCGACTTCGTCTTCGGGCGGGCCCGTGCCGTCTTCGATTCCTGCCACTTCCGCACCCTTCAGCGGGACGTGTCCTTCACCCCCAAGGGCATGGTCTTCGCCCCCGCCACCGCCCGCGCCAACCCCTACGGCTTCCTCGCCCTGCACGGCCGGATCACCTCCGGCGCGGAGGACGCCGCGTACAAGATCGCCCGGCCCTGGGTGCCCTCGTACGAGACGACCGCCTGGCCCTCGCTGGTCGTGCGGGACACCTGGATCGGCCCCGGGATCGACG
The DNA here is from genome assembly GCF_042802555.1 of Streptomyces sp. NPDC057474. Lineage (NCBI taxonomy): Bacteria > Bacillati > Actinomycetota > Actinomycetes > Kitasatosporales > Streptomycetaceae > Streptomyces > Streptomyces sp. NPDC057474. The sequence goes on from NZ_JBHVDX010000112.1 coordinate 24,453, forward strand.
CGGTCACCCCGTACACCAACATGCGCGAGACCTACCCCTGGCAGACCATGCGCTTCCGCGAGCACGCCAACTCCGGTCCGGGAGCGGTGATCTCCGTGCCGGAGAACCGGCCGCAGCTGACTGCCGCCGAAGCCGGGGTGCACACGCGGCGGACGTATCTGGGGGACTGGAGGCCCTATGGCCACCGGTGATCCGATGCGCAGCCGTGACTCCGTGGGGCGCCGCGCCTTCGTCGTGGGCGCGGGGGCGGCGGCGCTCTTCGCGGGAGGGGGAACGGCAGCGGCGGCCGGGGTGGAGCCCTCGGGAGTCGCCGAGGGTGCCGCCCCCGCGTCCGCCGCCCTGCAAGGCACCCTCCCCGACTTCCACCCCCTCCTCAAGGACGAGCTCCGCTTCCCGCTCGCCTGGGGCACCTCGCCCATCCGGGACTTCCGCACCTGGCGGCGGGCGGCACGGGCGAAGGTCGAGGAGCACCTGTTCGTCGCCCGGGACGACACCCCGTACGCCCCCGAGTTCGGCGAGCGGCGCGCCGAAGGCGACGACTGCACAAGGGAGTTGGTCACCTTCTCTCTCAGCCGGTACGGCCGGGTGCGGGGTGCCCTGCTCACCCCGCACGGCACCGGACCGTTCCCGGCCGTCCTCCTTCTGCACGACCACGGCGCCAAGTTCGACATCGGGAAGGAGAAGCTGGTCCGGCCCTGGTTCGACGACACCCGTCTGACCTCCGCGCAGGCCTGGGCCGACCGGTACTTCAGCGGGCGGTTCGTCGGCGACGAACTCGCCCGGCGCGGGTATGTCGTCCTCGCCGTGGACGCGCTCGGCTGGGGCGACCGGGGCCCGGTCACCTACGAGGAGCAGCAGGCCCTCGCGAGCAACTTCTACAACCTGGGCTCGTCGCTCGCCGGGCTCATGGCCAGGGAGGACGCGCGCGCGGCGGCCTTCCTGGCCGGCCTCGACCGGGTGGACCGGCACCGGGTGGCGGCCCTCGGCTTCTCGATGGGCGCGTTCCGGGCCTGGCAGACGGCCGCGCTCAGCGACGACATCGCGGCCGCCGCGAGCGTGTGCTGGATGACCGGGATCAAGGAGGTCATGGTGCCCGGCAACAACATCCTGCGCGGCCAGTCCTCCTACTACATGCTCCACGCCGGGCTCGCCCGGCACCTCGACTTCCCCGACGTGGCGAGCATCGGCGCCCCCAAGCCGATGCTCTTCCTCCACGGCGGCCAGGACCCCCTCTTCACCAGCGAGGGCGTCCGGGTCGCGCACGAGAAGCTGCGCGCCGTCTGGCGCTCACGCCACGCCGGGGAGCGGTTGGACATCCGCGTCCGGCCGGACCTCGGCCATGTGTTCACCGCGCCCATGCAGGACGACGCCTTCGCATGGCTGGACGCCGTTCTGTAGCACGTCCGTCTTCGTCCGTCCCCCTCTGTGTCACGACGAAAGGACCCGCACACCATGCGTCGTACGAGGATCTCCCTCACCGCTCTCGCCACCGTCGCCGCGACCGCCGCCGGCCTCGGCATCCTGGCCACCCCCGCCCAGGCCGCCACGGTGGTGGTCAGCAACTCCACCGACCTGTCCAACGCCATCAAGAACGCCACCGCAGGCACGGTCATCCAGGTGCGCGGCGGCACGTACTACCCGACGGCGACCATCCAGTCGACGGCGAACGGCACCTCGGCCAGCAGGATCCACCTCCAGCCGTACGGCTCGGAGACCGTGAAGATCGACGGCTCGAACCTCCCCGACGGCGACTGGATCTTCAAGCTGACCGCCGACCACTGGACCGTCTCCGGCATCACCTTCCAGAACTCCCCGGACAGCGCGGTCGTCTGCCAGTCCTGCGCCTCCACGGTCTGGGACAACATCAAGACCATCAACGGCGGTGACTCCGGCTTCACGCTCACCGGCGACAGCACCACCAACAACCTGGTCCGCAACATCGACTCGTACGGCCACTACGACGCGGCCAACCACGGGGAGAACGCCGACGGCATCGCCGTGAAGTTCGGCTCCGGCAGCGGCAACCTCATCACCGGAGCACGCCTCTACAACAACTCGGACGACGGTCTGGACTTCTGGTCCTTCTCGTCGCCCGTCACCGTCGAGCACACCTGGGCGATGGGCAACGGCAGGAACCGCTGGTCGGACTCCGCGTTCGCGGGCGACGGCAACGGCTACAAACTGGGCGGCGACGGCGAGACCGTGGCCCATGTCATCAACAACTCGGCCGCCTGGGACAACGCGGGCAACGGCTTCACCGAGAACAGCAACAAGGGCGCCATCGTCATCAACCGCACCACCGCCTACGCCAACGCCAAGTGGGGCTACTACTTCGCCACCGGCGCGGCCCGCCTCGGCAAGAACCTGGCGGTCAGCAACAGCGGCGGCTCGGTCAACAAGGGTTCGTCGGTCGTGTCGTCCGGCAACAACTGGGACTCGGGCGTCTCGACCCCGTCCTTCCGCTCCACCAACGCCTCGACGACGTTCAGCGCCCGTTCGTCGAGCGGCACACTGCCCGCGACCACCTTCCTGACCACGGGCAGTACGACGATCGGCGCGACGATGGACTGAGCCGGTTCCCGGCCCTGACCGGAGATCACCACAGCGCTCGTCCGGCACGCCGGGCAAAACGATTCTGTCGGCGCGGAGCCATCGCCACCCCACACAGTGATGCGCGTAATCAGCACATCCGCATCAGCACATCCGCATCCGAATGGAGTGGTCTTCGTGGTCAACAGTTCTCGCCCGCTGATCCTGATCCGCGGATTCGGCGGCCCGGACGTGCAGGACGAGCAGCGTGACGCCTATCAGGGGTTCAACAACGGCACCGTGTATCCCAAACGCCGCGGCGAGAACTACATCTACGAGGGATTCGTCCTGCGCGCCCTGAAATCCGGGCAACACCCGTACCGGGACGCGACCAACGTGGTCGGCTACTACGCGGAGGAACAGTCCGGGCCGACGGAACACGACGGGTGGCCCGAGCACCTGCTCAGCGGCACGATGATCGTCGACGTCCCCATGGCGGAGGAAGTGCTGAGGCAGGGCGCCGCGGGGACTCTGTGGATCTACCGCTACTACGACCTCCTTCCCCGGACGATCCACCGTTACGGGGAAGGACTGGTCCGGCTCATCGAGATCATCCGGCACGGCATGCGGGGCGAGGAGTTCACCGGTGTGGACATCGTCGCGCACAGCATGGGCGGCCTCGTCGCTCGGGCGGCCCTGAGTCAGCTGGGGGACAAGAGCGAGGAACTCATCCATCGCATCGTCACCCTGGGCACACCGCACCGCGGCATCGCGTTCCAGTACATGCCGGATCAGCTGGTCAAAAGCCTCCCGGGCTCGGTCGCCGACGAGATCGCCGCGTTCGACCCGGACCGCACGGACATCCGGGCCATCCCGTTCCCCACCCGGAGAATTCTTACGGTCGTCGGTACGGACCACCGCTCCTACAGCAGCAAGTTCGCCAGTCTGGGCAATCGCGTCGCCACCCTGATCGACGACGGCACGCTCAGCTACAACCGCAGCGACGGCTTGGTCAAGCAGGCATCCGCCCAGATCCCGGGGGCTCCCCGGGCCTTCGTCCACAAATGTCACGGGGGCCGGGATTCCCTGGTGACGTCACGCGAGGCGTACGAGATCGCCATGCGTTTCCTCCACGGCACGCACTTCGTCCGGCTGAGACTGGACAAGGCCGAGGTGACGCGAGGCCGTGATCTCTTCGGCCGCAGCGAATTCTATTTCGGGGTGTCCGTCAAACCCCGGTTCATCGACTTCGACCTGTTCCACCAGAGCAGCGACGCCGAGAACTACTACGGCCCTTTCCGCAAGGACGACTTCACCGACGAGTTGCCCGATCTCGCCGAGGAGTTGAGCAAGCCGCTCTCGGCATCGGGTGATGCCACGACCGGTTGGGCGGGCGAGAACCGGCTGATCTGGGAGGGCTGGGTGAACGCCTCCGCCAAACCCGAGGGGATGGTGGACAAGACCGTGGTGCTCCGCCTCGATGTCCACGTGTGCGAGCGGGACACGCTCGGAATCGGATTCTCCGACAACCTCGTCTTCCGTAAGCAGTACTACGTGCAGGCGGTGCCGGAAGCCGCCGGGGGACCGCGCCTCTACCTCCACACCGGCGAGCGCTTCCTGGCGCCAGGGGCGACCGCCGAGGAAGTGCGCGCCGCCGCGGAGGGAGAGGACCCGGAGGTGCAACGGATGGAGCCCACCGATGAGGGGCAGCCCGGCACCTGGACCTTCAAGGTCGGAGGCACCGGCTTCACAGCGGACCTGCTGCTGTCGGTGACCGACGAACGAACCTCTTGATCACTGCCATACCGCCATACCGCCATACCGCCATCATGGGCTTACCGACTACGAGCCCCTGACCGGCCTGACCGGCCTGACCGGCCTGACCGGCCTGACCGGCCTGACCGGCCTGACCGGCCTGACCGGCTCCAGGGTCGGCACCACCGGCTTGATCGTTCCGTCGGCCGCGAAATCCATGCGGTCGATGGTTGTCTCCCGGTGCGTGCCGTCCCCGCCGGACTTGTCGGGGCCGTTGCGGGCGAACCCGTGGCAGACCATGTACCAGTCGTCCGTGCCGGGCACGTTCACCACCGAGTGGTGGCCGGTCGCCTTGATGCCGTACCTCTCGCTGCGGGTGGGTGTCGTCCTCGGACCACATGAAGTAGTACGTGCCCTTGCGCTTGATCACGAAGGCGCCCTCCCGGTAGTTGTCCGGGGTGATGTCCTTCACCTTGGTCGTGTCGAACGACACCATGTGGTCGTTCGGGGGACGGCGTATCCGCGCACGATGCCCCAGTAGAGATACGCCTGCCCGTCGTCGTCGACCGCGACAAGGGCCATGAGGGGGAGCAGGGCGTACGGGCGGTGGGGCGCATGACACGTCCTGTGCAAGTCTGGTGGATTCTGTCTGCCGAGTTGCCCTCGGAGTCTCATCAGTGAGGTGCAGGCGTCAATCGGTGTGCGTGTGAAGACTCCGAGCGAAACTTTCGAACGATTTCGCAGGGGCGCGGCAACCCTTTCCCGCCGGGCGGCGACCAGTGATCAGAAGTGGGCCGGGGCGGCCCCTCCGGCCCGCTTCGTTCCTCGTCTCCCTGAGACTCGTCCCCTGCGAAAGGAACATCCGTGCGTCAGACCATCGGACGCCATCGAAGAACGCGGACCCTGTCGATCGCCGCCGCCGTGTCCGTCGCCGCGGGGGCGGGCGGCGTCTACCTGGGCCTCTCGCACGACGGCGCCCAGGCCGCGGCCACCACGGTCACCGTCGCCAGCACCGCCTCGTTGGAGTCGGCCGTCGCGAACGCCGTCGCCGGTACGACGATCCAGGTGCGCGGTGGCACCTACCAGCCGACGAACACCCTGAAGTCCACGGCGAACGGCACCGCCTCGGCCCGCATCACGCTCACCGCGTACGGCAGTGAGAAGGTCAAGATCGACGGGTCCGAGCTGGCCGCCGGCTCCTGGCTCGCCGGGATCTACGGCGACTACTGGACCGTCTCCGGCCTCACCTTCCAGAACTCCCCGGCCCAGGGCTTCGTCGCCACGTCGTCCGTCGGCGGGATCTTCAAGAACCTCGTCACCGCGAACAACGGCGACTCCGGGTTCACGCTGCGCGGCGACGGCACGACCAACAACCTCGTGCGGAACCTGGACAGTCACGGCAACTACGACGCCGCGAACCACGGGCAGAACGCCGACGGCATCGCCGTGAAGTTCGGCTCCGGCACGGGCAACAAGATCACCGGCGCGCGCCTCTACAACAACGCGGATGACGGGCTCGACCTCTGGCAGTTCTCCTCGCCCGTCACCATCGAGCACTCCTGGGCCTTCGGTAACGGCAAGAACCGCTGGAACGACTCCGCGTTCGAGGGCAACGGCAACGGGTTCAAGCTGGGTGGGGGAGGGGCCTCGGTCGCGCACTCCGTCAACAACAACGCGGCCTGGGACAACACGTTGCACGGGTTCACCGAGAACTCCAACACCGGGGCGATCCTGCTGAACCGCAACACGGCGTACGCCAACAAGGAGAACGGGTTTTATTTCGCCACGGGTAAGGCCCGGGCGGCCCGTAACTTGGCGGTGGGCAACGGGACGGGGAAGGCGAAGCTGGGCCCGTCGACGGTGTCGGCCGCGAACAACTGGGACAGCGGGATCACTGTGCCTGCCTTCAAGTCGACGGACGCGGGCGGCGCGTATGCCTCTCGGCAGGCGGACGGGGCTTTGCCGGTCACGACGTTTCTGACCACGGGCTCCACGGCTATCGGTTCGACGATGAACTGAGCTGCCACGAAAGGTTTGTGGGGAACTGCGGGCCGTCCCGGGCCGGTCGCGCAGTTCCCCGCACCGCTGAAAGACGCGCAGTTCCCCGCGCCCCTGAAAGACGCGCAGTTCCCCGCGCCCCTGAAAGACACGCAGTTCCCCGGCAGCCAGAAGAACCGGGCCCTGCGGCAGCCGAAACCGCCCCCGCCGGTCGTCACCGGCGG
>NZ_JBHVDX010000113.1:0-30780 GCF_042802555.1 Streptomyces sp. NPDC057474
CTCGTACGCCTAGGTCGCCTGTTCCAGCGTGAAGGTCTCGACGTGGGAGGACACGAGACCCTGCCGTGCGAGTTCGAGGACCTCCATGAGTTCCGTCCGGCTGCCCCAGTAGGGGAAGGAGGCCGACACCTCGAACGGCAGCCCGCCCCCGAAGCCGACGGCCAGCGTGCCCCCGCCGAGGCCGACGACGGTGACATCGCCCTCCACCGCCACCGACGCGGAGGCGACTGCGAGAGTCGCCTCGGCTCCGACGAAGTCCGCGACGACCTCCGCTCCCGTACCGCCGGTGAGTTCCCGGATCCGGGCTGCCGCCTCACCGTCGGAGAGCAGCGTCTCGTGCGCGCCCACCTTGGCTGCCAGCTCCAGTTTCTCCTCGCTCACGTCGAGGGCGACCACCCGGGCCGGGGTCAGCGCGCGCAGCAGCTGCACGGCGAGATGTCCCAGACCGCCGACGCCGATCACCACCGCCGTGCTGCCGGGCAGCAGCTTCGGCAGTGACCTGCGGATCGCGTGATACGGGGTCAGCCCGGCGTCGGTGAGGGGCGCGGCCTGGACAGGGTCGACTCCGTTGAGCGGAACCAGGTGGCGGGGCGAGTCCACCAGCATGTACTCCGCCAGGGCGCCGGGTGAGCCGAGGCCCGGCGGCAGGATGCCGAGGCCGGCGGCGTGCGGACAGCAGTTCTCCTTGCCCTCGGCGCACTTGTGGCAGCGCCCGCAGCCCCACGGGCCGTACACCGCCACCGCCTGGCCCTCCGCCAGGGCGGCGACACCGGTGCCCACCGCCGCCACGGTCCCGACACCCTCGTGGCCGAGTGTCATCGGCAGTGCGTAGGGGAACTGCTCCTCGGGCCAGCCCATCGCCGCCAGATCGGAGTGGCAGAGCCCCGCCGCCGTCACCTTCAACAGCACCTGCCCCGGGCCGGGTTCGGGCACCGGAACCTCGACGACCTCGGGGGCGTGCCCCACCCGCCGGTACTGAACAGCCTTCATCGTCAGACCTCCTTGCTCGCAGTGATATCCGGCCGAGGCCCTGTCCGGCGGCGCAGCACGGCGGGAAGGGCGATCCGGCCACCCGTGAGGACCAGCGCCACGATGAGGACCGAGCCGGTGAACAGGCTCGCGGCCCACTGCGCGCTGGTGGCGAGTCCGAGTCCGGTGATGCCGGTGCCGAGCAGGAGGACCGCGAGGACCGTGCCCCAGGCGTTGAAGCGGCCGGCCCGCAACTGGGTCGCCCCGACGAAGGCGGCGGCGTAGGCCGACAGCAGATACGGGGTGCCCGCGGTCGGCGATCCGGATCCGACCGAGGAGGCGAAGACGACGCCGGCGAAACCGGAGAGCAGGGCCGAGGCCACCAGGGTCAGAAAGCGCAGCCGGTCGGTGCGCACCCCCTGCAGCCGGGCCGCGTCGGCGTTGAAACCGGTCGCGTACAACCGGCGCCCGGTGGCGGTGTGTTCCAGCAGGAACCAGATGGCGGCCGCGGCGAGCAGCAGATACAGCACGGGCAGGGTGATGCCGCCCGCGTCCAGCTGGGCGATGCTCGCGAACGGCTCGGCGAGCAGCTGCACACCGGTGATCGAGCTGTCGTTGGTGACCATGGTGATCAGGGACTGGATCAGCGCGCCGGTGGCCAGGGTGGCGATGAACGAGTCGACGCGCAGCACCACCACCACGATGCCGTTGACGACCCCGATCAGCAGTGCGGCGGTCATCGCCAGCGCGATGGCCGCGCCGGGCCCGAGCCCGGCGGTGACCATGAAGTAGGCGGTCAGCACGCTGGTGAGCGACATGGTGTAGGCGATCGAGAGATCGAAGACCCGTGCGGCCAGCGGCGGGACGACGCTGAGTGCCACCAGGCCTGCCACGGCGTTGCCGTTCAGCACCTGCTTGACCGTGAGGGTGGTCGGGAACGTGTCCGGCGCCCACACGGAGAAGAGCACGACGATGGCCAGCCACACGTACACGGCGCCGATGTTCCGGAACGACAGGGCCGCCGCCGCCCGTCGGACCGGTGTCCCCGCTACGGACACCGCGGATCTCTCCGGTGCGGACGGCGGGAGCTCCGCCGCCCGGGTCGGGGTGGACGTCATGTCCTTCGGTTCCTTCCAGGGCTCATGTCACTCGGTTCCTTCCATGGCGTGCACGAGCGCGGGCTCGGTGATGTCCGGGCCGCTGATCTCCCGTGCGATCCGGCCGTCCCGCACCACCAGGACGCGGGTGCACAGCGCGAGCAGGTCCTGTGTGTCGGAGGAGGACACGATGACACCCATGCCCTCAGCGGCCTGACGCTCTATCAGGTCGTACAGCTGCAGACGGGTGGCGATGTCCACGCCCGCCGTGGGTTCGCACAGCGTCAGTACCGGCGGTCGTTGGGCCAGACAGCGCGCCATGACGACCTTCTGCTGGTTGCCGCCGCTGAGTGTGGTGATCCTGGCTCCGCGTCCGGCCGTACGCACCCCGACCCGCCGGATCCAGTCCTCCGCCAGGGCGGATTCGCGGCGTCGGCGCAGGCGCCCGGAACGGGCGCGCAGCCGGTCCAGGAGCGGCAGGGTGAGGTTCTCGCCGACCGAGAAGTCGCCGATCACTCCCTCGCCCGCCCGGTCCGCCGGGACCAGGGGAAGGCCCAGGCCGTCGGCGTCACGCGCCTCGGTCCACCGCTCGGAGCTTTCCGGCAGCCGCAGCCTGCCGCTCACCCGTCCGGCATGGGCCCCGCACACCGCGTACGGCACGATCTCGTGGCCGGAGCCGACCAGACCCGTGATGCCCAGGCGCTCGCCCCTGGCCAAGTCGAAACCGACCCCCCGAAGTGGTCCGGCCCACAGATCGCGTACTTCCAGCACGGGGTCGGCACGACCTGAAGGGGGACTGGGGCGGTGGTCGGTCTCCGTCTCCTCGCCCGCCATCAGCTCCGCCAGCGAGCGCGGAGTGAGCTCCGCGACCGGGCGCGTGGCGATCCGGCGCCCGCCGCGGATCACGGTGACCCGGTCGGCGAGCGCGAAGATCTCGTCCATCCGGTGCGAGACGTACAGCACGCCGGCGCCGGCGTCGCGGACCTCCCGCACGATGTCGAAGAGGCGGGCCACCTCGCCGGGCGGCAGCACGGCGGTGGGCTCGTCGAGCACCAGGACACCGCGACGGCCCTCCCAGCCCTGCAGCGCGGCGGCGATGGCCACCACCGTGCGCTGGACGGGGGTCGCCGTCGCCAGGGGCCGGCGCACGTCGATGCCGAGGCCGAACCGTTCGACGAGGGCGCTCGTCCTTCGCTCCATCTCCGGCCAGCGGATGTTGCCGAAGGCGGTGCGGGCGAAGCCGTGGCTGAGCGCGAGGTTGTCGATGGCGCTCAACTCGCCCACCAGCCCCAGCTCCTGGTGGACGAAGCGGAGCCGGTCGTGGCGGGAGGCCGTGACCTGGCCGAGGTCGAAGGGTTCGCCGTCGAGTTCGGCCACCGCACCCGGCTCCGCGTGGTGATAACCGGCGAGGATCTTGATGAGGGTGGACTTGCCGGAGCCGTTGGGCCCGATCAGGGCGTGGATCTCGCCGGGCGACACCTCTAGATCGACGTCCTGCAGGGCCTGGGTGCCGCCGAATCTCTTCGACAGGGCGGCCACCCGCAGCACCGGGCCGGTCAACTCAGTCCCCACAGCGCCTTGAACTGCGCCTGGTAGTCCTCGACGATCGGGAAGTCGCCGTCGGCCGAGGGCAGGTTGTCCTTGGTGACGAGCATGTTGGGCAGTGCCGCCTTCTGGTCCACGTCCATGGGCTGGCCGGTGAAGTGCCGGGCCAGCGCGTCGGCCTGGAGCCAGGCCGTCTCGTGCGAGTTCAGCGCCATCGCGCCGTCGGTGAGACCGCTCTGGATGTACTGGTAGTTCTGCGCGTCACCGACGTTGACGACGATGTGCTTGCCGGTGAGGCCGGCGGTCTTCAGCGCGGCCGGCACGCCCACGTTGAGCAGACCCAGGGAGAAGACGACATGGGTCACCTTCGGGTGCGACCGGAGGTACGACACCACGCGGTCCGGCATGTCCTTGCCCACCGCGGTGATCGGCACGTCGACGTTGTCCAGCCCACAACCGTCGCACCATTCCTTGTACTTGGTGGCGAAGGAATCCTTGACGGGCTTGAGGATCGTGTAGGCCGGCAGATCGAAGTAGACGGTGTTCGCCCTGGCGTCGCTGTTCGACACCACCCATGAGGCGAGCATCTGGCCCTGGATGCCGACGTCGTCCGGCCCGTTCTTGAGCAGGGAGATGCCGTCGCCCAGCAGGTCGTCGGCGTTCGACTGGATGACGGGGATCTCGGCGGCATGCAGCCGGGCCAGCTGCTTGGCGTAGACGGCGCGCGGGAAACCGGAGGCGACGACGGCGTCCGGCTTGTCGCGCAGGGCCTGCTCGTAGGCGGCCTGGACGGACTCCGGGGTGCCCTGGGTGGCGATCTGCTTCACCTGCCAGCCGAGTTCCTCGGCGGCCTCGGTGAAGAAGTCGGCGAGGTCCTTGCAGGACTGGACGCCGCAGAGGATGAAATCGATCTTCTTGCCCTTGGGGATCTTCTTGCCGACGGGCTGGGTGACGGAGATCGAGTCCGGGCGCTCGGAGTACTTCGCCAGGGCCGCGCGAGCCGCCGTCAGGCCGGGGGAACCGGGCGCGGCCGCCTGTGTCGAGCCGGCGGCCGGAGTGGAGCCGGTGCCGCACGCCGCCAGGGCGAGCAGGGAAGTGACGGGGACGATCGCGGTGAGGACGCGGCGGACCGCGCGACCGGGTCTGGAACTCATCGTTGAGTACTCCCGTGGTGTGTCGCCTGCACTGCCGCGACCCGCGGCGCTCACGCTTCCGCGGCGGTCGGCTCCGGTCAGGCGGATTGACTCTGTGTCGCCCCGGGGCGGGAACGCCGCGGGGCTGGGCCGGGACGGGCAGAGATTCGTCCCGGAACGGAGAAACTTATGAGGAACTACAGCCTCAAGTGGGTCGGAGTGTGACATGTCCCAGCGGGCTTGGGGAGAGGGGAGCCGCAAGAAATTCCGGGTTCACGGGTGAATAACGCGGTGACCTCGGGAGGTGCGGAGCTCGTTCGCCGACGCGACTGTTGCTCCCGGCCGCGACTGGTAACTACACTCACTCTAAAGTTTCTGCCGGAGGAGAGATGATGGACGAAACGTCGGAGCCGGCCACTGCGCGGTGCCCCGGGCCCAGCGTCCAGGACTACCTCGACCAGGACAGCCGCCCCGTTCCCCCCGCCCTGAGGTTCGAGCGGAACGACCACCTCGGCAGCGAGGACATCGACACCGCCCGCTTCACCTCCCGCGAGTGGGCCGAACGCGAGATGCGGCAGGTCTGGCGGCGTGTCTGGCAGTTCGCCTGTCTGGAGAGCGAGATCCCTGAGGTCGGCGACCACGAGGTCTACGAGATCGGCGACGACTCCCTCATCGTGGTCCGCACGGCCCCCGACGAGATCCGCGCCTACGTCAACGTCTGCCTGCACCGCGGTCGCAAACTGCGCACCGGCGGCGGCAACGTCAGCGAGTTCCGCTGCTCGTTCCACGGCTTCGCCTGGAACCTCGACGGCACGATGCAGACCCCGCCCTGCGCCTGGGACTTCCCGCACGTCACCCCGGAGAAGTTCGCCCTCCCCGAGGCTCAGGTGGCCACCTGGCGCGGCTTCGTCTTCATCAACATGGACCCGTACGCCGAGTCCTTCGACAGCTACCGCGGCACCTTCGACGACTACTACATCTGGCCCCTGGAGAACCGCTACAAGTCGCTGCACATCGGCAAGGTGCTGCCCTGCAACTGGAAGATCGCCCAGGACGCGTTCATCGAGTCCTTCCACGTGATCGCCACCCACCCGCAGATGCTGCCGTGGCTCGCCGACGCCAACTCGCAGTACGACGTCATGGCGGACCAGCCGAACTGGAGCCGGATGATCAACATCCAGGGCGCGCCCAGTCCGCACGTGGCGGACTCCGTCACGGAGGAGGACGTCCTGGAGACCTTCTACGACTCGCGGTCGTTCTACGCCGCCGCCCAGGGCCGTGACCTGGTGATGCGGGAGGGTGACGAACTGCCGGCGATCCCGCCCGGCGGCACCGCCCGCCAGGTCCTCGCCGAGCGGATGCGCGCGCAACTGGCGGCCACCTCGCAGCAGGACTTCTCGAAGACCCCCGACACCGAACTGCTGGATGCCATCAACTACTTGCTGTTCCCCAATTTCAACCCCTGGGGCGGCGCCAAGTCGAACATCATCTACCGGTTCCGGCCCAACGGCCTCGATCCCGACTCCTGCACCGCCGAGATCATCTTCATGTCGTCCCCGAAGCAGCCGGGCGAGACGCCGCCCCCGGCGAAGATCCGCTGGGTGCCCGAGGACATGCTCTTCGCCGACATACCCGAACTCGGTGTGCTCGGACCCGTCTTCGACCAGGACTGCGAGAACCTGCCCTATGTCCAGCAGGGCCTGAAGGCGATGCGCAAACCGGGCATCACCCTGGCCAACTACCAGGAGAGCCGCATCCGCCACTTCAACCGGACGCTCGACCACTGGATGGACAAGTGACCCACCGGGTGGCGGTCAGGCCCGCCGGCGTCGAGCTCGAAGTCCTCGACGGCGAGGACCTGTTCACCGCCGCCCAGCGGCTCGGCTACCGCTGGCCCACCCTCTGCGGTGGCAAGGGCACCTGCCGCACCTGCTTCGTCCAGGTCGAGGACGGAGCCGAGAACTGTTCCCCGGTGGACCCGCTGGAGCGCGAGGGCATCGAGTCCCTGCGCAGGCCGGCGGACGGCCTGACCCGGCTCGCCTGCCGGCTCCGGGTCGAGGGCCCGGTGACCGTGACCAAGCGCGGCGTACGCCGCCGAGTGCAGGAGTGAGGCACCCATGCCCAAGCAAGTGATCCACCCACTGACCGGGCATGTGTACCGGCTCACCGAGGACGGACTGGTCGAGGTGACCGATCCCAGGACAGGGGCGCAGGGCGTCTTCGACTTCCAGGCCCGGTGGCAGTCGGGCGAACTGCGCCACGCCGACCTCCAGATGGCCGGCTGGGTCGGCCGCCTCGCCCAGCGGCGTACGCCCCCGCAGCCGGAGCAGTGACCCCGTGACACCCCGTACCACCCGGGTGGTCTGCCTGGTGCGCCGACCCGACGGAGAACCGCTCCCCGCTGACTTCGCCGTCGAGGAACGCCCGCTGCCGTCCCTGGGGGAGGGGCAGCTGCTTGTGCGCAACCTCTACATGAGCGTCGACCCGTCCATGCGCGGGCGCCTGGAGAGCACCGAGAAGCACTACACGCACAACTTCACCCCGGGCTCGCCGCTCGACGGCCGTGCCCTCGGCGTCGTGGAGGAGAGCCGCTGCGCCTCGGTGCCGCCCGGCACGTACGTACGCCATCAGCTCGGCTGGCGCGAGCGGGCCGTGCTGGACGCGGCGGACACAGACGGCGCCGGTCGCATCGACCCAGGACTCGCCCCGCTGCCCACCTGGCTGGGCCTGCTGGGCCAGACCGGGTTCACCGCGTACGTCGGTCTGACCCGGATCGCCGCACTGCGCCCTGGCGACACCGTCTTCGTGTCGGCGGCGGCCGGGGCCGTGGGCAGTGCCGCCGGCCAGTTCGCGCGCATGCTGGGCGCGGATCGCGTCATCGGGACCGCCGGAGGGCCGGCCAAGTGCGCCCTGCTGGTGAAGGAGTTCGGCTACGACGCCGCCGCGGACTACCGGGCCGAGCCGGTGCGCGAGGCACTGGCCCGGCTTGCGCCCGAAGGCGTCGACGTCTACTTCGACAACGTCGGCGGGGAGCAACTCGCCGCCGCGCTGCATGCGTTGCGCACGGATGGCCGTGTCGCACTGTGCGGCATGATGTCGCAGTTCGGAGGCGACCGTACGCCCGCCGACATCAATCACCTGATCCAGGCGGTCCTCAAGCGACTGACCCTGCGCGGCTTCATCGTCCGCGATCACGAGGACCTGCGCCCGGAGTTCGAGGACCGGGTCTCCGGCTGGCTGCGCTCGGGCGGGGTGGTCGCCCGCGAGACGGTCGTGGACGGCCTCGACAAAGCGGCGCAGGCCCTGCTGTCCCTGCTGTCCGGCGGCAACACCGGCAAGATGCTGGTCCGGCTGGCACCGGACCCGCACGACCGTACGTCGGCCACCGGATGAGCCTGCCACCGCGTCAGACGGCGGAAACCGTCGCCGGGGCGGGAGCCTTCGGCGGGGCGGGAGCCTTCTCCGGAACGGGCGGATCGGCTGCGCCGTCGCGAGCGGCCAGCGCCTTCTCCAGCCGCTGGATGTGGTAGTACTGCACCCGCGCCGTGCGCTGCAGGGCCATGACGGCGGTCAGGAACTGGTCCATCTCGGCAGCCCGGGTGAGGATGTCGTCGGGCACCTGCTCGTCCCGCAGGCAGGCTTCCGCGTCCTGGCTGAGCACGGCCTGCGCCCAGCCCCGGGTGACCGGCTTGAACAGGCTCGGATGCTTGGCCACGATTCGCGCCCGGATGGCCAGGTCGTTCTCGGCGGCTTCCAGATGCAGTCCGGTGTCCTTGTTGCGCGCCCCGAACAGCGGCTCATGGATGTGGTGGGCGTCGAAGCCGTGCTCGACGCAGCCGACCCAGAAGTCCCAGTCCTCTCCGGCCCGCATGCTCTCGTCGTACCCGCCCACGGTCTGCCACACCTCACGTCGGTACAGCGAGCAGTAGAACATGATCAGTCGCTGGAGCAGCAGCTCTCTGCTGTAGGCGGGGAGGGGCATCGCCTGCGGGGGTAGATCGTCGTCGGTGAAGGTGAACACATCGGTTGAGGCGATGGCGATGCCGGGGTTGGCATCCAGGACCGCGACGGTCTTCTCCAGCATCGTGGGAGCGATCACGTCGTCGGCGTCCAGCGGAAGGACGTAGCGGCCGGTGGCGGCCTCGATCCCGGTGTTGCGCGCGGCGGAGACGCCGGCGTTGGCCTGCTGGAGCAGCCTGACGCGCCGGTCGGGATGGCGGTCGATCAGGGACTGGACCACCTCGACGGTGTTGTCGGTACTGCCGTCGTCCACGATGACGAGCTCCCAGTCCTCGAAGGTCTGGGCAAGGACGCTTGCGTGGGCCTCGGGCAGATAGCGGGCGTAGTCATGGCAGGGGATGACCACCGAGACCACAGGGTCGGAACTGTGGGGACTGTGGGGCATGCGCGGTCTTTCGCTCAGGAACGGGAAGGCGGAGGGACGGGAGCCGGGAGGAAGCGGGCTGCGACGGGTGGTCGGATGCGGTGTGCCGGGCGCGGGGCGCCCCCCCCCGACCCTCTTCGAGGGTCACGCCCGAGCAGACCGCTGGACCATGCGCTAGCTGCGCTGGTGCTGATCTGTGTAGTGGTGGTCGCGTCCGTGGTCGTGGTGGTCGCGCCCGTGCTCGTGCTGGTCCTGGCAGTACCCGTAGTCGGGGATGGTGATGTTGCCGATCGGCGTGCAGCAGTGCACGTAGTCCGTGATGGTGATGTTGCCGATCGGCGTGCAGGGGGTCCCGGACCCGGGGGTGAGGCTGGCCTCGCCGTCTATGAGCTGCCCTTGGTATCCGTACTTCGCGGACGCTGTCAGCGTGTCCGGACCGATGGCGGCGTAGGCCGCCTCCGCGGTGCTGAGCAGTCCGGCGGTGGCCAGTGCCGCGGGGAGGGCCAGCGAGGTGATGACACGGGCTTTCACGGTGGTGCCTTTCTGTAGGCGATGGGGAACTGCCCGAAGCGCCGGAAACCTCCACGCCGGGGGCAGTGGAACCACCGTAAAATTGCTCACTTAATGTGTCAAAACGAACACTCACTGTGAGTGAGGCTGGCTGAGTCGACGCCAGCCCGGCCCCCCACCGGTCAGGAAAGGGACACGGCTTCGGTGCGCGCCGGTTCCGGTACGGCATGGTGCGGATGCACCACTTCCAGATCCGGCAGCGCCCAGCAGGCGGTGCCCATGTCCTGGGCCATCGCGGCCAGCCCCTCGGTCTCGATGAGTTGCCGGTAGGGGAACGACGGGAAGGCGAGGCCGTCGCGGTGCAGGTCGGCGCGCACCAGCAACACGGTGCCGCCGACCGAGTCGACGCGGACGAGTCCTTGCCCGCGCAGCTCGTCGAGGTACATCCGGCCGAAGCCCTTGGGAGGCTGAAGGATGCCGTCGCGAAGCCACTGCGTCCAGTTGAGCGCACCGGATCCGGGCCTGAGGGCAAAGGTGTTGAGGTCGTACGTGGGCCCACCGGGTGTGGTGGCGCAGTGCGGGACGACGATGTCCTTGCGTGCGCCGAGCAGACGTTGGACGAGGTCCGTCGGGTAGTCCGTGACGTCGACGTCGAGCCACAGCACCCACTCCTCGTCGATCAGTGCCCGGGAGAGAAGGTGGTTGCGCACCTTCGCCAGCACCGACCGGCGCCGGCGCTGGATGCCGGGCTCCCAACGGGGACCGGCCAGTTGGAGGCCGAAATCGCGGCGTACGAGCGTCACCCGCCGGAACTCCGCCTCGAGGTCCGGCAGGACCTGCCGGAGGAGTTCGGGTGTCGCGTCCCTGCTGTCGCCCTCCAGCAGGCCCAGCGAGATCGCCTCCCGCGGATAGTCCAGGGCGCGAAGGCGGTCCAGGTAGACGGGCAGGAACGCGGCCGCGTCCTTGAGAGGGGTGAGCACCAGCACCGAGGGCCGCTCCTCGGCCGGCGCCGGGGCGGGCTCGGGGGCCGGCCGCGGTTTCCGCTCGGGGGTTCCGGCGGTGTCGGCACCGGTCTCGGCGTGGGCGATGTCCCCCGGCTCGAGCGGCAGCCGGGTCGCCATGGCCAGCAACCGCTCGGCGTAGGCACCGGGTTCGGCCCAGATCTGGGTCGCCACCTCGAAGTGTTCCGCGAAATGCGACTCGTCGAACGTGTTGCTCCCGTGGCACACGTATGTGTACAGCTCGGGCGCGTCAACCGAAACGACCCGGCAGCTGCGGACCACCTCTTCCGCCACCGGGGTGTCCTCGCCCCGGCGCAGCGCCGGGTAGCGCGGGAGCCGGTCCTTCGCGCACACCATCGACCCTTCCCAGACCCGCGCACAGGAGATCGCGAGCCGGCGGCGGGCGGGCCACCACAACCGCTCACGGGCGAGGAAGCAGGCCTCGGCACCGAGCGCGAGAATCGCCGCCATCTGCGTCTCGACCCGCTCCGGGTCATACAGGTCGTCGTCGTCCCACTGGCATACGTAGGGGCCGCCGGCCCGGTCTACCGCCTCATTGCGCAGTTCCCCCAGAGTCCGTCCCTCCGGGGGCAGCCGGTGATGGCGGATCCGCGAGTCGTCCAGATCGCGGATGTGCTGCTCGAGGGAGTCATCAGTGCCGTCCTCCACCACGACCAGTTCGAGGTTCGGGTAGGTCTGGGCGCGGAAGCACCTGATCGCACGTTGTGCCGTCGCCGACCGGTCCTTGGTCACCATCAGGCATGACACCGTCGGCGCGGGCGCGCCCGAGGCCCAGCGGCGGCGCTGCGCCTCCACGTTGAGCAGGCCGTCGGCGACCGGTTGCAGTTCCTGGCTGGCCCAGAACGGCAGCCGTGTGCCCGGGGAGAGCCGCGGCGTGGCCGGGGTGTCGCACGCCCAACTGCCCGACCAGTGGTGCACGGCGTTCGCACGGTCGTAGTCCGCTTCCTGCGGGCCGAACAGCTCTGTCGCGTATGGGCTCACCTCGGGGTACAGGACCTCCGGGGCGAGAACCGTGATCGAGTCCGGCTCCGGGGCGCTGTCGATCGCTCGGGTGAGGAAGAACGGGCCTGTCGCGTCGAGAGTGTTGGACTGCTTGTGGGCGCCGACCAGCTGCCGCTGCACATGGGCCCAGAAGGGGTGACCCGGACGTGACGCGATGAACGCGTTGCCGACGATGCGGTCGAAGCCGCGCCGGCGGGCGAGCAGCAGCCGCGTGTGCGCCTCGGGCTCGCAGCCGAGGACGAGTTCCTGCCCGTCAAGGATTCCGTCCACCGGGCTCAGGCACTCGAAGTCCAGATCCACGTAGAGCCCGCCGAAATGGTCGAGCAGGAAATAGCGAATCGCGTCGGCCCGCATGATCGCTTCGGGGTAGCCGTCGTAAACCGGCAGGAACCAGGGATGGTGCTCCTGGAGGAACGCGCGGTTGTCCGCGTCTGTCCACAACCGGTACCCCCAGCCGGGGTGGTGCAGCCGCCAGGACTCGGACCACTTCTGCCATTTCGGCGGGAGATCGGAGTCCTTCCACGTCTGGTGGATCAAGGGAGGAATTGTCTTTTGGGTAGGCATTCACGCAGTATGTCGGGCTGTCCGCCCCATGGGTTTTCCCATGGGGCCCGTCGGTGGAGCATTCACCCGGGAGGCCCACCTCCTGGAAGCACGGCGGATGAAGGAACCGGCCGGCATCGGCTTCCTCCCGGGGGCCGCCGTCGGCGGACTCAGCGCATGGGCCGTGCCGCGGTGACGCTGAACGCGTCCAACGAGACCCCCACCCGGGTCAGTTCGGCCACCGCGGTCCGGAAGTCCTTGATGTGCGGGGTGGTGAAGTGCTCGTCGAGGGCCTGCTGCGAGATCCAGCGCTCGTACACCCGGATGCGCCGCTCGTCGGTGGGATCGGCGGTCATCGCGTAGTCCAGACAGCCGGGCTCCTCCTCTCGGGTACGGTGGCCCAGCTCGACGAGATGCCCCAGCATCGTGTCGCGGTCGCCGGGCTCGTAGTCCATCCAGCCGGCGACGATGACTTCCTCTGCCACGGTGGTCCTTTCGTGGTCGTGCCCGCGGGCCCGTCGTGTGGGCAGGCAGAGACGACGGGCCCGCGGTGCTTCAGATGGCGGCTGCCGCCGGGACGTCGTCCACGGTGACCGTGCCCTTGTCGCCGTCGACCGTGATGACCATGCCGTCCCGCAGCCGCCGTGTCCCGCCCTCGACAGAGATGACGGCGGGGATGCCCAGCTCCCGGCAGACCACGACGGCGTGGCTGTTGAGCGCGCCCACGTCCACCACGGCCGCTCCGGCGACCAGGAACAGCGGGGTCCAGGCCGCGTCCGTGATCGGCGCGACGAGTACCTCGCCCGGTTCGAGCGCCTCGCACGAGGCGGGGTCGCTGACCACCCGCACCCTGCCGGTGTACGTGCCGTGACTGCCGCCGACACCGCTGAGCACATCGCCCTCGACGGCGGCCTCGGTCCGCTCCTCGGTGCGTCGTGGCCAGGTGTCGATCGCGAGCTGCGCGTCCTCGTGGACGAAGAACGGCGGTTCCAGCTCATGGAGTCCGGCGTACTCGTCGAGCCGCTGGGCGATGACGGGGCCGAAGGGCTCCGGGTCGGCGACATAGTCGTCGAGTTCGGTGTCCAGCAGCATCATCACGTCCTCGGGCCGGGCGAAGAGCCCCGCCTCGACACCGCGGCGACCGAGCTCCCGTACGGCCATGCGGATCTCGTTGACGACGGTGACGCAGTTCGCCTTGGTGCGCTCGCGGGCCGGGATCCACACCTGGGAGGCGTGCATGCCGGCGTCGAACATGGGCTGCGTCTCCTCGGGCAGCGCGGCCCGGATCTCCCGCGCCGTCCGCTCACGCCCCTCGGTCAGCCGCTTCCGGCGGGCGGCCGGGGAGTCGTCGTCGGGACTGTGCCGGATCCGGTCGACCAGGGCCAGCGCCTGGACGGGTGCCGCCTCCCAGGACAGCGCGTGGATGTCCCACTCGTTGGGGCCGCGGTCGCCGGACTCCGCCAGGAACTCCTCGAAGGAGTCACGGAACGCCTTCACGTCCCCGGTGGCGGTGTCGAGCGCCTGCTCCACGGTGGCCGGGCCCCGGTCGAACAGTGCGCTCAGCTCGGCCGAGGCCGCCACCTGGCGGGACAGCGTCCACAGCCCGGTCGAGGGGGAGGCGGAGTCGACGTCGCCGAGACCGCCGATCAGGTCGAGCATGGCGCCGGGGCGGTCCACGCTCGCGCACAGCGGACCGAGGATCGCCGGTCCCACGGACGCGGGCAGCGACGACTCGACGTGCCGCTGGAACGTCGTCTCCACCTCGTCCAGCAACGACCGTGCGCGCGCCACCAGTTCGGCGTCGGACAGTTGTGTCAGATCGGGGCGCGAGTGGCGCAGGGCCCGCAGCCGCTGCCGGTCGGCGTCGGCCTCCGGGAAGCCGGCCTGGCCGAGCATCCGCTGAAGCGTCGCGCCCGCCTTGCCGGTCAGCTCCGCGTCCTGGTCGTCCGGGTGCGCCACGTACACCGGCGTGTCGGAGCGCTGACCGACGTAGGCCGCGTCGATCTGGTCCGCGGTCTGGCCCATACGGATGCCGAACAGCCGCATGTGGGACAGGTTGAGATAGAAGTGGCCGCCGAACATGCCGACGAACGGCGGTCGGGGGCCGGCCACCTCCTCCTCGCGGTAGATGCCGAACCCGACGAAGCCGTGCCGCCAGCCCTGCAGGCCGCGTCCCCAGACCAGGGTCCAGCCCAGTGGGCTGGCGGGGTCCGGCAGGGTCTCGCCCGCGTTGGCCCGGGTGTAGTGCGGCAGCCGCTCACTGCGCTGCCAGTCCGTGATCCAGCTCTTCATGACCGAGGTCTCCCGCTCTCCGTACCCGTGCCTGCCCCTGCCCGTCCCCCGCCTACCACTGCGCGGTTCCGCCGTCGACGCTGATCAGCGTGCCGGTGATACCCGCCCCGGCGTCGCTCGCGAGCAGTGAGGCGACCGCCGCGACCTGCTCCACGGTGGTGATCTTCTTGGTGGCGGCATGCTCGGCGAACCGGCCCAGCCACTCCTCGTAGGAGATGCCCTCGGCCTCCGCCGCGGCGGGACCCGCGGCCCGCATGAGGTCGGTGTCGACGGCGCCGGGGCAGATGGCGTTGCAGGTGATGCCCTGCGTGCCGTACTCGAAGGCGGTCGCCTTGGTCAGGCCGTGGATGGCGTGCTTGTTGGTGATGTAGTGGCTGATCGCGGGCTTGTTGGCCTGCTTGCCCTCCACCGACGAGATGTTGATGATGCGGCCCCAGCCGCCTTCCAGCATCTTCGGCAGCGCCCGGCGGGTGCCGTAGAAGTAGCCGTTGACGTTCAGGTTGAGGGCGTCGTGCCACGCCTCGTCGCTGAGCTGGTGGATCGGGGCGAAGCCGGAGCTGCCGCCCACGTTGTTGACCCAGATGTCGAGCCGGCCGAAGCGCTCGGCGGCGAAGTCGGCGAGGCCCTCGATGTCCTCCTGGCTGTTGGCGTCGCAGGGGTGGAAGACGGCCCGGTCCCCGGCGCCCATCTCCTCCAGGGCCTGCTTGCCCTTGACCTCGCTGCGGCCGCTGACGACGACCGTGGCGCCGTCGGCCAGGAAGGCCTCGGCGATGGCGCGTCCGATACTGCGCGTGCTGCCCGTGATCACCGCGACACGTCCGTCGAGGCTGCCCGTAGCCACCATGGTGTTCTCCCGCGAGTCTTGTTGGTTGCTCACCTGGCGGCTCTGGGGGCTGCTGTGGCGCCCCTGTCCAGGTGTCGGTGAATGGTGCGGTGGAAGTGCTGGAGTCCGGGCTCGTTGCGTCCGAAGACGAAGTCGGTCCCGTCGAGGGCCTTCAGACCCTGCTGAACTCCGTAGGTGGTCGCGTAGTCCTCGTCGCGGACCACCTCGTGGAACCACTCGCCGAACCGGTCGGCGGCGTGGCGTTCCTCGTCGGTGACCGCCGGTTCCCGCAGCAGGATGATCTGCTGGGTCACCGACTCGGTCGCCGTCCGGGGGAGCACCAGGGAGACGGCGATCTTCTGCCGCCAGCCGCCGGCGATCGCGAGGCCAGGGAAGAGCCAGTAGATGGGCCCGACACAGTCGCCGGGATCGCGCTGGTCCGGCGGCAGCTCGACCGCCTGCGCGATGGGGCGCAGGGCCGGTGCGATGCGCTGATGGGGGCCCCAGGTGTCGTGGGCCATCATGTTCGAGAGGTTCGTTTCGAACACCGTCTTCGGGTGCAGCGAGGCGAAGTGGTACGTCTCCAGATACCCGTCGAGGGTGACCTTCCAGTTGGGACTGGTCAGCTCGCCGGTGGAGTAGTGGTGGCACTCGGCCAGCCGGAGGCCCTCCAGCAGCGGCAGCAGATCGCCCAGCCAGGCGTCCAGGTCGGGCTCGGCCGCCGGGTCCAGCGAGACGAAGACGATCCCCGCGCGCTCCCCGGCCGGAAGCCTGACGAGGCTACGGCCCTCGCGCGGAACCTCACCGAAGGTCTTCTCGGCGTACACGCCCCGCAGCTCCCCGGCCAGGTCGTACGACCAGGAGTGGTACGGGCAGGTGAGGCGCTTGGACACCCCGCAGCCGGGTTCGAGGAGCTTGGCCCCCCGGTGCCGGCAGGCGTTGATCATCGCGTGCACGGTGCCCTGTCGGTCCCGGGTGATGAGCACGGGGATGCCGAGCACGTCGATCGCCTTGTAGGTGTTCGGCCCGGGAAGCTCGCAGGACATGGCGAGCGGCAGCGGGACGCTCCGGTGGACGGCGTCAGTCTCGCGCTGCCAGCGGTCGGCGCCGAGGTAGTTGGCCACGGGTTCGGTCCACTGGCCGTCCGCCTCGTGCGTCGTGTTGTCGCGGTAGTGCGCCATCACCCGCTCGACGAGTTCGGCCGCCTCCCGCCGCATCGTCACGGAGGCGGCGTCGGTGGAGCGGTCCTGGCTGATCCACGACGAGTATTCGGGAGCCGAGGGGGCCGAGGGAGCCGGGCGGGCCGAGGCCGTCGACCTGCGCACGGCACCCGGTTCCCGAACCTCCGGCGAACTGGTCTGGACCACGATGTCCTCACAATCCTCCCAGCCGCGAGCCGGTGAGCGGCTTCGGAACGCGACAGCTGGGTTGTGTCCGAAACGACAACAGGACTTAGTGTGCTCTGTCAATAGAAAGTGTTGAAGTTGCCGCTCGGTGTCCCGTGGGGGTGGGTGTGATGGTCATGACCCGGCCGTTCGAGGTGGGTGTGGTGGTGCGGGACCTGGACCTGATGGAGCGCTTCTGCTGCGACATCATCGGCTGTCGCGCCGAGCACCGCTCACGTGTACCGGAGTCGATCGGCGGCCCGGCCGGGCTCGGCGGCGAGCTGGTGGTCGTCTGGCTGTGGGTGCCATCCGGAGGGTGCGTCAAGTTGATCCTTCCCCGGTCGGCCCCGGTGTCGGCGCACGCGGCACCCTTGCCGGCCGGGCGTCCGGGACTGTCGTATCTCACCTTCCATCTCGACGACATGGACCCGGTGGTGGCGGCGCTGCCGACCGCGGGCGCCCGGCCGCTGTCGGACCCGGTCGTCGTCCGGGCGCGCGGTCGGCGGATCAGCTTCTGGGCGGATCCGGAGGGCAACGTCGTGGAGTTGGTGGACGCGCGGGGCGGAGACCCGGTCCCTGGGCATAGTAATTAGAGACGCTGTTCAGTAAGGTGCCCCGTGCTGGTTACTGTAGACCAGCACAAGTAAGTCCGATTGCTTGGCAACCTCCCTCGGGCGAAGGGGCGGACGATGGCTCAACGAGCGTCAACGGCGTCGAAGAAATCCGCGCAGGTCAGCGTGCAGGTCATCAAGGATCTGCACGAACGCATGGTGCGCATCCGGCTGTTCGAGACCGAGGCGGGAAAGCTCATGGAGGCGGGCAGACTGCCCGGCTTCCTGCACCTCTACGTCGGCCAGGAAGCCGTGGCTGCCGGCGTGATGGCGGCCCTGCGCGACGACGACCAGATCACCTCCACCCACCGCGGCCACGGGCACGCCGTGGCCAAGGGTGTCGGCTTCCGCGAGATGTACTCCGAGTTGTACGGCCGGGTCACCGGCGCCTGCCTCGGCCGCGGCGGAAGCATGCACATCAACGACCTCACCCGCGGCATGCTCGGCGCCAACGGCATCGTCGGGGCCGGCGTCCCGATCGCCGTGGGCGCCGCCTTCGCCGCCCGGTACAAGGGCGAGGACAGCGTCGCCGTCACCTTCTTCGGCGACGGCGCCACCAACATCGGGGCCTGGCACGAGGGCGCCAACATGGCCGCGATCCTCGGCCTGCCCGTGGTCTTCGTCTGCGAGAACAACGGCTATGCGGAGTTCACCCCGCAGTCCGGGCACATGCTGCTCACCGATGTCGCCGACCGGGCCGCCGCCTACGGCATGCCCAGCGTGATCGTCGACGGGATGGACGCGGTCGCCGTCCACCGCGCCGCCACCGAAGCCGTCGAACGGGCCCGGCGCGGCGAGGGCCCGATGATGATCGAGGCCAAGACCTACCGCTTCTTCGACCACCAGGGCGTCAAGGGCCTGCGTCACCCCTACCGCTCGGACGAGGAGGTCGCCGAGTGGAAGGCCCGCGACCCCATCGACGTGATCGAGACTCGGGCGGTCGCCGACGGCACCGCGACCCGCGCGGAGCTGGACGACGTATGGCAGCGCACCCGCGACGAGATCGCCGAGGCCATCGCGTACGCCGAGGCGAGCCCACTGCCCGACCCCGCCGACCTGCTGCTCAACGTCTACTCGGGATGACCGCCATGACCACCACCACCGAAGCACCGGCCGTCACCCCGGCCGCCGCCTCCCGCAAGCTGAGCTACGTCAAGGCCTTCAACGAAGGTCTCGCGCAGGCCATGCGCGAGGACGAGAACGTCTTCGTCGCCGGCGAGGACGTGGCCGGATACGGCGGCGTGTTCCGCATGTTCGACAACCTGCTCGACGAGTTCGGCCCCCGCCGCATGATCGACACCCCGATCTCCGAAGCCGCCCTGGTCGGCCTCGGCGTGGGAGCCGCAGCCCGAGGGCTGCGCCCCGTCGTCGACCTGATGTTCATGGACTTCATCGGCGTCTGCCTCGACCAGATCGTCAACCAGGCCGCCAAGATGAAGTACATGTTCGGCGGCGCCCTGTCCGTGCCGCTCACCATCACCACCGCCTCCGGCGCGGGCCTCGGCGCCGCCGCCCAGCACAGCCAGAGCCTGGAGGCCTGGCTGGCCCACGTGCCCGGACTCAAGGTGGTGATGCCGAGCGATGCGTACACCGCCAAGGGCCTGACCGTCTCGGCCATCCGGGACGACAACCCGGTCGTCGTCATGCTCAACAAGGTCCTGCTCGGCAGCACCGGCGAGGTGCCCGAGGAGATCTACGGCATCCCGCTGGGGCAGGCGCACACCGCACGGCAGGGCTCCGACGTCACCGTGATCGCCCTCGGCCGCATGGTGGGGGAGGCCCTCGCGGCGGCCGACGAACTCGCCGCCGAGGGCGTGGAGGTCGAGGTGATCGACCCCCGCACCGTGCAGCCGCTGGACACCGAGACGATGTTCGCCTCCGTCCGCCGCACCAACCGGGTGCTCGTGGTGCACGAGGCCGTCACCTTCGGCGGGCTCGGCGCGGAGATCGCCGCCCAGATCCAGGACACGGTCTTCGACTATCTGGACGCGCCGGTCCTGCGTATCGGCGCCCCCTTCTCCCCGGTTCCCTTCTCCCCGGTCCTGGAGAAGGCGTACGTGCCCGATCGCGCCCGCATCGCCCAGGGCTGCCGGCGCCTCCTCGAAAGGTCGTG
Source organism: Streptomyces sp. NPDC057474 (assembly GCF_042802555.1). Classification (NCBI taxonomy): domain Bacteria; kingdom Bacillati; phylum Actinomycetota; class Actinomycetes; order Kitasatosporales; family Streptomycetaceae; genus Streptomyces; species Streptomyces sp. NPDC057474. The sequence goes on from NZ_JBHVDX010000113.1 coordinate 19,430, forward strand.
ACCGACGTGGCGGTCGAGGTTCTGCTGCCGAAGATCGGCCTGACCATGCAGGAAGGCACGATCGACGAATGGCTGGTGCCCACCGGCGCCGCCGTCGCGGAGGGCGACGCGCTGCTGCGGCTGGCCACCGACAAGGTCGACGTGGACGTGGAGGCGGAGGCCGGGGGACTGTTCCACCCGGTGGTCCCGGCGGGGGCCACGCTCCCGGCCGGGGCCCTCATCGGCTGGCTGCTGGCCGAGGGCGAGCAGCCACCGGACCCGGGGGGTACGCCGATGCCCGCCGGGTCCGGGTCCAGTTCGGGTGTGGCCGCCGTGCCTGCCCTCGCCGGCGGTGCGGGTATGGGCGCCCTCCCGGCCCTCACCGGCGCCGGTGCGGCCCCCGAGGCCGGCGGCGCCGCGGCGCATTCGGTCAACGGCACCGGTGACCGAATGCTGTCCTCGCCGAACGCCCGGCGGGTCGCCGCCGCTGCCGACGTCGACCTCACCGCCGTACGCGGCACGGGGCCGGGCGGCCGGATCGTCTCCGAGGACGTGGAGGAGCACCTCGCGGCTTTCCCCGGCGACCTCGCCACGCCGGTCCCGCCGGGCGGCACCCCCTTCTCACCGCTGGTCCGCAAGCTGGCGAAGGAGCGGGGCATCGACCTCTCCGGGGTGAACGGCACCGGGCCCGGCGGCCGGATCCGCCGGTCCGACCTCGACGCCGTCGCTCCGGCGCCTGTTCGCCGGAACACGGCACCTCGGCCCGGCGACGTCCTCCCGCTCACCGGGATGCGCGGCACCATCGCCCGCAGGATGCACGCCAGCCTCCAGGAGATGGCACAGCTGACGCACGGCTACGAGGTGCGCATGGACGCCGTGGTGTCCCTGCGGGACCGGCTCAAGGAGGAGTGGGCCGACAGTGAACTGCCGGTGCCCAGCCTCAACGACTTCCTGCTGAAGGCCGCCGCCCTGGCCCTACGAGAGCACCCGCTGCTCAACGCGACGGTGCGGGAGGACGGCGTCCATCTGCTCGCCGGCATCCACCTGGGCTTCGCGGTGGCCGTTCCGGGCGGCCTCATGGTCCCGGTGATCGAGGACGCGGTGACGCTGCCGCTGCCCGAGATCGCCCGCCGGTCGAGGGCCCTGGCCCAGGCCGCGCGCGAGGGGCGGATCTCCCCCGCACAGCTGGAAGGCGCCACCTTCACCGTCACCTCGCTCGGCGGATACGGCGTCGACTTCTTCACCCCCGTGATCAACCCCGGCAATGTCGCGATCCTCGGGGTGGGCAGGCTCAGGGACGGCGTCGAGTGGGTGGACGACCGGCCGCTGCGCACACGGGTGCTCACGCTGAGCCTCACCTTCGACCACCGTGCCGTCGACGGGGCACCCGCCGCCGAATATCTGCGCACGGTCGGTGAGCTGCTGAGCAAGCCCCTCCGTCTGCTGGTGTGATCCGCCTGCTGGCGCGACCGGGGTTCTATGTGGCCGGGTCGGCGATCCGCCCCGCGAGATCGCCGACCTCGCGGACGAAGGAGCGGTGCCCCAGCGACCGGTAGACGTCGTCGCCCCGGACCTGTGAGATCGCCGCGGTCTCCAGCAGCGCCAGCAGGCCCAGGCCGATCACCGCCGCCTCGGCGTCGGAGACCGACGTGCGGGCCTTGCGGATCAGCCGCACCAGTTCCTCCAGCAACTCCGTACGGCTCTCCTGCCGCAGAGCCTCCGCTTCCTGGCTCATGCCGGCCGACGACACGAAGTACACGGTGGCGGCGGACCGGTACTCACCCATCCAGGCCAGCAGCGTGGTGACCGCCGCCTCGATGTCCGAGCCGGGCTCCTGGGCCTCCGTGATCGCCCGCATCTCCTCGCGCAGCGCGGTGGCGAACGCCCGCATGGCTTCCGACAGGACCTGGTCCTTGGAGGAGAAGTGGTAGTACACCGCTGCCGAGGTCATCTCCGCGCGAGCGGCGATGTCGGCCACCGTCACCTCGTCCGGCGGCTGGGTGGCGAACAACTCCGTGGCTGCCTCGATCACCCACTGCTTGCGCGAGGGACGGTGAGCGGCGCGAGTTCCGGATGTTGTCATGCTGTCAAGTATGCCGGGACCTCGGTGTCCCGGAGACCAACGTGCAGCAGGAATTAAGCGGACGAACGGTCGGAGTTACTGGATACAATGATCAGTACGCTGGGCCCACGGACGAGGGTTCACGCCAGTCGGCAGGGAGCATGATGGCCACCACGAAGAACGGCAAGCAGCCCGCCCACCGACCCTCGCGGCGGCAGCACATCATCACCGCCGCCGTGCGGGTGTTCGGCCGCAGTGGGTTCGCGGAGACCAGCATCCAGGACATCGCGGACGAGGCCCAGGTGGTGCCCACAGCCGTCTACTACCACTTCGACGGCAAGGAGGAGCTGCTCGAACTCGCCATGCGCCGGGTATTCGATCAGCTGAACGTGGTCGTGGAGGCGGCACGTCCGGAGTCCGAGCCGGGCGACGCGGAGGGCCTGGTCCGGGTCATCGACGCCGTGTGGGACTGGGTGGAGCGGAATCCCGACGAGGCCCGCCTGTACCAGGTCCAGGTCGCCTCGGCCAACGGCAGCGTCAAGGTGTTGCGGGACGAGTTCGAGCAGCGGCACATCCAGCGTGGCTACGACTATCTGCCCGAGGGCACCACACGCAGCCCCCGGGCGGCGAAGGCCCGGCACGCGGCACAGGCGCTCGCGGTCCGCACGCTGATCAGTACGACCATGCTCGTCACCGCGCTGCGGGCGGAGGGAGGACCGCTGTCCCAGCTGCCCTCCCGGTCCGTGCTGGAGGCGGTCAGGGCGCTGGCGCTGCGCATCGTCGCCGCCGAGCAGCAGCAGGCGAAGCCGGCCACGTCACCGAGCCGAGGCGGTTGAGCAGGGCAGTGGCCCGCGGCGCCAGGTGCCGATGAGGTGGCTGTCCGGCTGTCGCGCGCAGATGTCCCGCACCGCTCGCTCGCCGCCTCTCACACCGTCAGGACCGAGCACGCGCTGATCCCGGGCGCCCCGTACACATGGGTGAAGCCGACCCGGGGAGCGCCCGGTACCTGCACACCTGGCGCCCGGCCCTGCAACTGTCGTACGACCTCGTGGAACTGACGCAGCCCGGAGGCGCCGACGGGCTCCCCGCCGGCCAGACAGCCGCCGTCGGTGTTGACCGGTATCCGGCCCGCGGGATCCGTGGCCCCGGCGGCCAGCAGCTCCTCCTGCTCGCCGTGGCCGCACAGTCCGGTTTCCGCCAGGTGGATCAGCTCCGAGCCGCTGTCGGTGTCCTGCAACTGGGCGATCTGTACGTCCGCGGGCCGCACCCCTGCCGTGCGGAAGACCGCCTTGGCGGCGTCGACGCTGGGGCTGTGGTGCGGTCCCGGCGGCAGCCAGGGCGAGAACACCTCGAACGAACCGAACCGCCGGGTCCGGAAGGCCAACGACGCCAGTTTGACCGGTCGTTCGCACAGGTCGAACGCACGGTCGCCGAGCGCGAGCACCAAGGCCGCGGCGCCCTGTCCCGGTGAGCAGAACATGTACTGGGTGAGCGGGGGACTGACCTCGGCGGAGTCCAGGATCTCCTGCTCCGTCAGCGGCTTGCGCCGCCAGGCCAGGGGGTGGTGCGAGCCGTTGCGGAAGGCTCGCGCGGCGACCATCGCCAGCGCCCGCTCCGAGATCCCGTGCTCGTACAGGTACCGCTGGGTCTTCAGCGCGAAGAACTGGGTGGTCAGCATCATGCCGGTCTCGGCGTACCAGTCACCCAGGCCGTAGCGGGCCGCAGAGACGTGGAACGCGCCCCGCTCGTGCTTGTCGAACCCCACCGCCAGTCCCAGGGTGGCCTCACCCGCGCGCAGCGCGTTGGCCACCGTGAGCACGGTGGAGGCACCGGTCGCGCAGCCGTTCTGCACGTTGACGAACGGCACTCCGGTCAGGCCCAGCCGGCCCACCAGTGTGTCGGGTTTGCCGGACACGTCGGAGCCGCCGGCCGCGTAGCCGATGTCCTCCCAGCCGACACCGGCGTCGGCCAGCGCCTCGCGTACCGCACGCTCGGCCATGTCCATGCCGGTGACGCTCTCGTCGCGGCCGAAGGGATGCATGCCGCATCCGACCACGTACACGTCGTCGGGCCGACTCATCGCTCCCCGTCCCGCTCCGGGCGGAACGCGAAGGTCACCACTTCGGTTCCGTCCTCGTCCCGGTACGCGGGAACCGTGGTGAGCCGGACCGGCAGACCGATCCGGATCTCCGCGCGGGGAACCGCCAGCCGCGCTTCGACCAGCACCTCACCGAGGTCGACATAGCCCACGTGGTACGGCCGGTAACCTTCGGCCGGCGTCCGGTACGGCGGCTTCGGCGGGAAGGCCTGGAGCGTCCACGACCACACGTGCCCGCTCACCGGCAGTACGTGACCGGACATGGCCCCGTTCGGACACCTGGGGCACGAGTCCTGTCGGGGGAAGACGACGGTGCCGCACCCGGAGCAGCGGGCGCCCGCGAGACGCGGTGGATCCCCTTCGAACCCCTCGGTGTCGAACTTCCGGTTCTCGGACTCCCCGTTCTCGAACAACGACTCGTCGATGAGCCTGGTGGTCATGTTCCGTACCGCCTTCCACGTCACCAGCCCAGCAGCCCGGCCAGCCGTTCCCGATGGTGTGCGACGCCGCCCAGCAGCACCGCGTCCGACTGGGCGCGCCGGAAGTACAGGTGCGCGTCGTGCTCCCAGGTGAAGCCCATCCCGCCGTGGAGCTGCACGCACTCGGCGGCGACGGAGACGAACGCCTCGCCGCACCACGCCTGTGCCACCGCCGCCGCCTCGGCCAGCGCCTGCGGCGAGCCGTCAGCCCTGACCGCGCGCACCACGGCCGACCGTGCGGCCTCGACCTGGAGCAGCATGTCGGCGCAGGCGTGCTTGACCGCCTGGAAGCCGCCGATCGCCCTGCCGAACTGGGTACGGTCGCGCACATGCGCCACCGTCATGTCCAAGGCGGCCTGAGCTCCGCCCAGTTGCTCGGCGGCCAGCGCCACCAGGGCCACGTCCAGGGCGCGGGAGACGAGGTCCGCCCCCTCGCCGCCGGCGGTCAGCGCCCGGGCCCGGGCACCGGAGAAGGTGACCACCGCCTGACCGCGGCTGAGGTCCAGCGTGGGTACCCGGCGCACCGTGACCCCCGGCTCGCGCGGGTCGGCCAGGAAGAGGTCCACGCCGTCGCTTCCGGCCGCGGCCACCACCAGTGCCTCGGCGTCGGCGCCGTCGAGGACGAACGGCGCGGTGCCGTCCAGCATGGGGACGCTGCCCTGCCAGGAGACGGCCACCGGCACGGCGTCCGCCCGCCACGTCCCGTCGGGTGCGGCCACCGCCAGGGCATGCACGGTGCCCTCGGCGAGCTCGGCCAGCGCCTTGTCGGCCGTACCGCAGCCGGCCAGCACCTGCCCGGCCAGCACGGTGGAGGACAGCAGCGGTACCGGTGCCAGTGTCCTGCCCAACTCCTCGCAGACCACGGCGATCTCGGCGAGGCCGCCGATGCCTCCCGCCGACTCGGGCAGGCCGAGCCCCGCGAGGCCGACCTGTCGGCCGAGGGCGTCCCACAATCCGGCGTCGATGCCGGGGGCCTCCTCGGACAGCCGGCGTACCGCGGCGGTGCCGCCGGCGTCCGCGCAGACCGACCTGACGGTCTCGCGCAGGTCCTCCAGCTCGGTGTCCGACAGGGACGTGCCGTCGGTCACGGTGCTCGTCATCGTGCGCTCCCGCTCTCGTCGCGCCGTGCGCTTCTGCTTTCGTCGCGCCGCTCCCGCAGGGCACTGTGCGCGGCCGCCATCCGGGCCACCGGCACGCGGTGCGCGGAGCAGGAGACGTAATCGAGTCCGAGGTCGTCGCAGAACGCGATCGACTCCGGATCACCGCCGTGCTCACCGCACACGCCCAGCTTGATACCGGGCCGCACCACCCGTGCCCGCTCGGCCGCCAGGCGGACCAGGGCGCCCACCCCGTGCGGGTCGAGCCGGGCGAACGGGCTGGCGGTCAGGAACCCGCGCTCCTGGTACGAGGCGAGCACCTGGCGCTCGACGTCGTCCCGGGAGAACCCGTAGGTGAGCTGGGTGAGGTCGTTGGTGCCGAAGGAGAAGAACTCGGCGTGCTCGGCGAGTTCGCCGGCCAGCAGTGCGGCCCGCGGGGTCTCGATCATCGTGCCGAGCCGGTACGGGACCTCCACCCCGGTGCGGGCGGCGACCGCGTCGGCGGCACCACGCACGTACGCGGCCGCGGCGGCCAGTTCCTCCGGCAGGCTGACGAGCGGGATCATCACCTCCAGCTCCGGCCGGACTCCGGTGGCGGCGACATCGGCCCAGGCGGTGAAGAGCGCCTCGGCCTGTGCCGGGTAGAGCCTCTCGTGCAGCAGCGCCAGCCGCACCCCGCGCAGCCCGAGCATCGGGTTCGCCTCGCGCAGCGCGGCGGCCCGCTGTTCCTCGGCCGCGTCCAGGGCCTCGCCGGGGGCGGGCAGGAACTCGTGCAGCGGGGCGTCCAGCAGGCGCACGGTCACCGGGCGGTTCCCCACGGCGGCCAGCAGTGCGCGGAAGTCCTCGTGCTGGGCGTGCTCCAGCGCCGGCAGCGCCTCGTCGCGCGCGGTCGCGTCGGCGGCCAGGAGCACCCGGCGGATCAGCGGCAGCCGCTCGCCGAGGAACTGGTGTTCCGTACGGCACAGCCCGACACCCTCCGCGCCCAGGGCGAGGGCCGTCTCCACCTCGGCGGCCGTGTCGGCGTTGACCCGCACACCCAGCCGGCGCACGCCGTCCGCCCACTCCAGCAGGGTGGACAGTTCGGGCGGCGGTCCGGCGACACTGACGCTCAGCGTCCCCGCGTAGACGGCGCCGGTACGGCCGTCCAGGGAGACCGGGTCACCCTCGCGCACCACCCGCTCCCCGAAGCGGACCGTCCCGGTGGCCGGGTCCACGCGCAGTCCCTCGGCGCCGCACACGGCGGGCTTGCCGGCGCCCCGCGCCACCACGGCGGCGTGCGAGGCGATGCCGCCGCTGCCGGTCAGCACGGCCGCGGAGGCCAGCATCCCGGGGACGTCCGCCGGGCTCGTCTCGGCGGCCACGAGCACGACCTGGGTACCGTCAGCCGCCAGTTCGAGGGCACGTTCGCTGGACAGCACGACCGCTCCGGTCGCCGCCCCCGGCGACGCGGGCAGCCCCTTCACCAGGAGCTCCTCCCCGCCGGTCAGCCGGAGCTGGGGGTGCAGCAGTTCCTGCACCTGCGCGGGAGTGATCCGCCGTACGGCCTCCTCGCGGCCCAGCGCCCCGTCCCGGGCCAGGTCCGCGGCCAGACACACCGAGGCCCGAAGCGGCGGGCGGAGCTGCGCCGAGGCGGCGAGCAGGGAGATCTCGTCGTCACGCACCTCGAAGTCGACCGACACCGGCGCGCGCAGATGACGCTCCAGGGTGAGCAAGGAGTGCTCAAGGAGCGCGGTGCCACCAGTGAGTCGATCCAGCGGTTCACCGGTGTGCGGTGGCGGGGCGCTGCGGCGCACACCCCGGAAGAAGGAGCCCTGGGGAGAGAGGCGTCCGGTCTCGGGATCGCGGCTGACGGCCGTGCCGTAGCCCGAGTGGTCCGCCGGGCCGATGCGCAGGGCCTGCACATGCAGGGCGACGGCCAGCTCGGCGGGGAGCCGCTGGGCCCGGCGGGACCGTCTCGCACGCGGCGAGTCCCACCGGCCGAGGAGGGCACGGGCGGCCAGCGCGAGCTGCTGCGCCGGGTCGTCGGGGAAGGGCTGGGAGCCGTGCTCCGCCACCAGGGACAGCAGCACCTCCACCCGTGCCCGCGGCCCGGGCGCGTCCAGGAGGGCGTCGTCGAGCATCGCACCGGGCACGTCGAGGGCGTACTCGCCGATCATGCGCACGGTGGCGGCCCACACGTCGTACAGCGCGTCCTCACGCCCGATGACCGCGCACAGGTCGTCGGCTCGGGCGGGGGCGACGCCGAGGCAGGCCAGGTCGGGCGGCAGTCCGGCGATCTCGGTCGGGGCGCTCGCCGACAGGCGCAGCAGCAGCGGCCGGGCCGCGTCCCCGATGCGCCGCCCCGAAAGCTGTTCGACCAGGTCCACGGCGGCTTCGGCGGTGTCGGTTTCGCACAGCGACGCGGCGGCGCCGGCGGGCACCGTGAGCCCCGGCACGACCGGCAGCCCCAGGGCCACCAGCCGGTCCATCGCCGCGCCGTGCGCGCCCAGTTCGTCGGCGTCGAGGCCCCGGATCCGTCCCTGCCCGTAGGGCACCAGGAGCCGGCCCGGGGTCCCGGAGGGCGCGAGGGGTGCCCCGGGCTGTGCGAGCGGGCCTGCCTCGCGGTCGGTGACGCTCAACCCCGGCTCCTTGAGACCAGCTCCTCTTCACGGACCTCGTCCTCGGCCCGGCTGATGCCCAGCACCAGCAGCAGCTCCTGGTGCAGCCGCATCCACACGGTGTGGTACGAGTCGCACAGTGGCGAGGCCAGCCACGCAGGCGCGCCGTCGTCGAAGCGGTCGAGGGCGTCCTCCAGGGCCGTCAGGTACTGCCCGCTGCCCGCCAGCACCCGCTCCAGCCGGCGCAGCACGGGCTGGATGGCCTCGTGCACGTCCTCCAGCGACTCGCGCACCCCGGCGTCGTAGACGTCGTCGGAGTGGTCGTTGGCGGTGCCGTCGGGGCGGCACTGCCATGCCGTGCACACGTCGCGGATCTTCCGGTTGACCGGCAGGAACGCCTCGTACGCCGCGGTGATCCGCTCCTCCTGCTCGGAGCCGGCGGGAACCCGCAGGATCCGAGCGGCGGCGGCCTTGGCCCGCTCGGTCGGCAGTACCACCGGCCCCTTCACCATCGCCAGCCCGGCGTCGACCAGCGGACGGGTCTCGGACTCCGGCCGACCGCGCCACATCCCACGCAGAACGAGGTCGACGACGGCCTCGGTGAGGGGCTCGTCGGGTGCGTCCGGAAGGTCCACGGCAGCAGATTGCATCGCCACACCTTTTCCCCGGTTCTGTGGTGACCGGTTCCTTGGTTCTGTGTTGCCCGGAGGTTACGCCCCGGCGGGGGTGTTAGTGAAGAGGGACTCAAGAAACACTTTCGGATTCCCTGGCCCCGGCCCGGCTGTCGCCCGCCTTCGGACGGCCCCGCGCGGCGAGGAACGACGCCATGCGGTCCTGCGCCTCCCGGCTGTCGGCCAGGGCCGCGATCGACCGCGCCTCTTCGGCGAGGTGGCGGCTCAGTTCGTCACCGGAGTCGACGCGCAGCAGACCCTTCGCGGCGCGCAGCGCGTCACCGGCGCCGACGGCCAGATCGGCGGCGGTCCGGTGTGCCGTGTCGTCCAGTTCCTCGTCGTCCACGGAACGGGAGACCAGGCCCCACCGTTCGGCGTCGTCGCCGGTCAGAACCCGATTGGTGAGGATGAGGTCCGCCGCTCTGCGGGGGCCCACCAGGCGTGGCAGGAACCATGACGCCCCGCAGTCCGGGGTGAGGCCGATCGCCGTGTACGCCAGCCGGAAGCGCGCGGACCGGGACGCCAGGACGACGTCCCCCACGAGGGCGAGACCGATCCCGCCGCCCGCGGCCGCGCCGCGCACGGCGGTCACCACCGGCACCGGCAGTTCGTGCAGGACCTGTATCGCGGTGTGCGCGGCGGTCGCCACGGCATGCACGTAGGCGCCGGTCTCCGCGCCGCGCCCGGCGAAGGCGCGCAGGTCACCGCCCACGCAGAAGCTGCCGCCCGTCGCCCGAAGCAGGACCGCGCCGCCGGGATCCGCGGCCACCTCCAAGGCCCTGTCCCGCAGCGCCTCGGCCGTCCTCAGATCCAGGGCGTTTCCCCGCCCGGGATCGTCCAGCCTCAGCTCGACGACTCCGGCGGGGTGGCGGACGATCCGGACCGGCTCGGTGCTTACGGGGAGGCTCATGGGTGTTTCTCCTGTCGTCTTCCCGTCGCCGGGTACTTCCCGTTTCCGGGTGCTTCCCGTTCGGGGTGCTTCCCGGCAAGATACTGAAGACGCTATACAGTTTCTAGGACGCGACGGGAGCCGATGCCCGTACGCCCGTCGGCGGGAGGTCCCGTGCCCATCCAGTTCGATGTCGATTCAGAGGTCGCTCAACTCGCAGCGACGACGGCCGAGTTCGTGCGCGAGGTGGTCATTCCGGCCGAGCGCGAGTGCGGCGGGTCCGTGCACGACGCCCCTGAGGCAGTGCGGGAAACACTGCAGAAGGCCGCTCGTGACGCGGGTGTGTTCGCTCCGCACGTACCGAAGCGGTGGGGCGGACACGGGCTCGACCTGCGCGGGCAGGCGGTGGTGTTCGAAGCGGCGGGTTACTCGCTGCTCGGACCGCTCGCGCTGAACTGCGCGGCCCCGGACGAGGGCAACATGCACCTGCTGGAGAAGGTGGCCACCGAAGAGCAGAAGCGGAGGTATCTGCGTCCGCTGGCCGCGGGCGAGACACGGTCCTGCTTCGCCATGACCGAGCCGGCTCCGGGAGCGGGTGCCGATCCCCGATCCCTGCGGACCACCGCGACCCGGGTTCCCGGCGGCTGGCGCATCGACGGGCGCAAGTGGTTCATCACCGGCGCCCATGGAGCCGGCTTCGCCATCGTCATGGCCCGGACCTCCGGCAGTCCCGGCGACCCGGGCGGTGCCACCATGTTCCTGGTCGACGCCGGCACCCCCGGCATGAGCATCGTCCGGAACATCGAGACCCTCGACGAGTCGCTCTTCGCAGGGCACAGCGAGATCCTCTTCGAGGAGTGCGTGGTGGGGGAGGAGCAGGTGCTCGGCGCGGTGGACCGCGGCTTCGAAGGCGCCCAGGTCAGGCTCGGTCCCGCCCGGATGACCCACTGCATGCGCTGGCTGGGAGCGGCCCGCCGCGCCCAGGACGTCGCGCTGGAACGGGCGGGGAGCCGGATGGCGTTCGGCTCGGCGCTGGGCGACCTCGGCATGGTCCAGCAGATGCTGGCCGACTCCGAGATCGACATCGAGGCGAGCCGCGCCCTGATCCTGCGTACCGCCTGGGAGTTGGACACCGGCTCCGCCGCCGCACAGCTCACCTCGGTGTCCAAGACCTTCGTGGCGGAGGCGGTGAACCGGGTGGTCGACCGGGCGGTGCAGATCTGTGGAGCCCTCGGCATCTCGGCCGCCGACGCCCCGCTGGCCCGTCTGTTCCGGGAGGTGCGGCCGTTCCGGATCTACGACGGCCCGTCGGAGACGCACCGTTTCGCCATAGCCCGCCGCGCGGTGCGGCCCTACCGACAGCCGCGCACGGACGCCGCCGACGGCTAGTGAGCCGGTTTTGAGTTCTCCCGTCGCCACTTGAGTCGTGTTCCGTTTCGGATCGTGGCTTGGGCGGTGACGGGGCTGGTGGTTTGCGGT
>NZ_JBHVDX010000114.1:0-30701 GCF_042802555.1 Streptomyces sp. NPDC057474
CTTCCAGGGGCGCGGGGAACTGCGCGAACGGGGTCCGGGGCGGAGCCCCGAGTCTTTGGCGGGGGCCGAAGGGGCGCGCAGTCCCTGGGAGCAGTCTTTGGGAGCAGTCCCTGGGGTGGGAGGGTGGGACGGGTAGGGGCGGCGGGGGCGAACCCTACGGCGCCACCTCGACGGCAGTTTCCCGCTGATGCGGAATCTCCACACTGCCACCCCCGGTCTGCAGCGTGATCGCCCGCCGCGGCACCGGCACACTGATCCCCTCGGCCCGGTACCGCTTGTGCAGCCGCTTGATGAACTCGTGCTTGATCCGGTACTGGTCGCTGAATTCCCCGACACCGAGGATCACGGTCATGCCGATGCGGGAGTCGCCGAAGGTGTGGAAGCGCACGGCGGGCTCGTGATCCGGGACCGCGCCCTCGACCTCCTTCATGGTCTCGGCGATGATCTCGTTGGTCACCCGCTCGACGTGCTCCAGGTCGCTGTCGTAGCCGACGCCCACCTGCACGAGCAGGGTCATGTCCTGCTCGGGCTGGTTGAAGTTGGTCATGTTCGTGCCGGCGAGCTGACCGTTGGGGATGATCACCAGGTTGTTGGAGAGCGACTTGATCGTCGTCTGCCGCCAGTTGATGTCGACGACATAGCCCTCCTCGCCACTGCTCAGCTTGATGTAGTCGCCCGGCTGGACCGTCTTCGAGGCGAGGATGTGGATGCCCGCGAAGAGGTTGGCGAGGGTGTCCTGGAGGGCCAGGGCCACGGCGAGACCGCCGACGCCCAGTGCGGTGACCAGCGGGGCGACCGGGATGCCCAGCGTCTGGAGGATCACCAGGCAGCCGATCGCGAGGACCGCGACCCGGGTGATGTTCACGAAGATCGTGACCGAGCCCGCGACCCCGGCCCGGGACTGGGTGACCGTCCGCACCAGACCGGCGATCACTCTGGCCGCCGTGATCGTGGCGACGAGGATCAGCAGCACCGTCAGGGTCTGGTTCACGTTGTGCTGCACGGTCTTCGTCAGCGGCAGCACCGCCGCCGCGGCCGCCGCGCCGCCGACGAACGCGCCCCAGGGCACCAGGGAGCGCAGCGAGTCGACGATGACATCGTCACCGCCCCAGCGCGTCTTCGTCGCGTGGCCGCCGAGCCAGCGCAGCAGCAGCCGCAGCAGGAACGCGGCCAGCAGGCCCGCGACCAGAGTGATGCCGGCCACGAGGTAGTCGTCGAGGGTGAGGGCCCGGGTCATCGGCCGCCTCCCGAAGGACGCGAAGAGCCCCCCAGGGGCCGTATACCAGGTCCCGTGAGCCGTATGTGATGTGTCGTCACCTTGCCACCTGCTCGAATCGAAATGCACGATCAGCGCTTGCCCGGACGCGTGTACGACGTCGGGCGCGACCGCTCATCCTGCCGCATCCGCACGGCTGATCGGCACCGGACCTGCGTGGATCGGCCGACGACCGGCCACCGCATCCGCGGGAATGTCCGGATGTGCACCGCCGGTTCGGCCCCCTCGCCCCGACGCCCGACTCCGAGGTCAGATCACCTTCAGCCGGACCAGCGCGCCGAGCGTCAACGCGCCCGGCAGCAACGGCAGCCAGACCGTGATGATCCGGAACGCCAGCACCACCGCGGTCGCCACGGCCACCGGGCCGCCGGCCGCCACCAGGGCGACCACCAGCGCGGCCTCCACCGTGCCGAGGCCGCCCGGAGTCGGTACGAGGGCGACCGCGACCGTGGCGGCGAGATAGGCGAGGGCCATGTGCGTGACGGGTATGTCGAGGCCCAACGCCAGCCCCACGGTGACCAGTCCGGTCGCCTGGAGCGCCGGGAAGGCCAGCGAACCGCCCCACAGCGCGAGGATCCGTGTCGGTCGCGTGTGCACCGAGCGGGCCTCGCCCAGCGCGGTGCGCACGAAGCCGAACACGGCCGTACGCAGCGGTCGTACGAGGAAAACCACTGCAACGGCGACGCAGGCGGCGGCGACGATCGTGATCAGCAGGGGAGTCGACGTGCCCTCAGGGAGCAGGGGGCCGAGTCGCAGCGCCTCGGGGAACGCCAGCAGCAGGGCCAGCAGCAGGCCAACCCGGGCGATCGACTCCGCGAGCAGATAGAGCGCGAGTGCCGCCGACGAACGGGACAGCGACACCCCGCACACCGTCATGAACCGCAGGTTCACCGCGCTCGCGCCCAGCCCGGTAGGCAGCAGATGGTTCGCCGCGCCCGCCGCGAACTGGGTGGCCAGCAGCCGCCCCGCCGGCAGCCGCTCGACGAGCGCCCCCTGCCGGGTCACGGCCGCCGCGACCCACGTCAGACACGTCACACCGATCGCCACCACCAGCCACGGCCACCGTGCGGTCGCGAGATGGGCGAAGCCCTCCACGAGAACGGAACGGTGGCGCACGGCGACCACCAGGACCAGGACGAGGGGGAGCAGACAGAGGATCCGCCGCACCGGAACACGCCGGCGGAGCCCCCGCCCCCGGCCGCCCTGCTCCTGGACCTGGCCTTCTCTCTCGCCCTGCTCCCGGACCTGGCCCCGACGGTCGCCCTGCTCCTGTGTCCGGCCCTCGGGCAGTCGTATCGCGCTCACACCGGGAGAGGTTCTCCATGTCAGGCCAACAGGGGGTTGCGGGCGCGGGGACGGCGGTTGACCGGCGGCGGACTTCACCGCGCCCGGGCGTACGCAGTTCCACGCGCCCGGGCGTACGCAGATTCCACCGCGCCCCGGCGTACATCGACTCGCGCCTTGACCTCAAGCTTGGTCGAGGTTCTAACGTCTTTCCCATGAGTATGGAGACCACAGCCTGGACCCAGCTGCAGGGGATGATGACCGCCCAGCAGCAGAGCCGTCCCTTCGCCCGCACGACGCTACGGCGTATCGGCGCCTTCGCCCGTCCACATCGTCGCCGTATCGCGTGGTTCGTCGCCCTCAGTGTCGTGACCGCGCTGCTCGCCGTGGCGACGCCGGTGCTCGCGGGGAGCGTCGTGGACGTGATCGTGTCGGGCGGGGACGAGGCACTCGTCGTCCGCCTTGCCGTGCTCATCGCCCTCATTGCGGTCGCCGAAGCGGCGCTCGGACTGCTGGGCCGACGCCTGTCGGCGACGCTCGGCGAGGGACTCATCCTCGATCTGCGGACCGCCGTCTTCGATCATGTGCAGCGCATGCCGGTCGCGTTCTTCACACGTACTCGTACGGGAGCGCTCGTCAGTCGTCTCAACAACGACGTCATCGGCGCCCAACGGGCGTTCAGCAACACCCTGTCCGGAGTGGTGAGCAACCTGGTCACCCTGCTGCTCACCCTCGCCGTCATGCTCACCCTCTCCTGGCAGATCACTCTGCTCTCGCTCGTCCTGCTGCCCGTCTTCGTGATCCCCGCCCGGCGCATGGGCAGCCGGATGGCCCGGCTCCAGCGGGAGGCGGCCGACCTCAACGCGTCCATGGGCACCCGCATGACCGAGCGCTTCTCCGCGCCCGGCGCCACCCTGGTCAAGCTCTTCGGACGACCGGACGACGAGTCCGCCGAGTTCGCCGAACGGGCCCGCCGGGTACGGGACATCGGCATCCGTACGGCGATGGCGCAGTCGGCGTTCATCACCGCCCTCACCCTCGTCTCGGCCCTCGCGCTCGCCCTGGTGTACGGCCTCGGCGGCTGGTTCGCGCTGCGCGGCACCCTGGAGGCGGGCGCGATCGTATCCCTGGCGCTGCTGCTGACCCGGCTGTACGCGCCGCTGACCGCACTGGCCGGGGCGCGCGTGGAGATCATGAGCGCCCTGGTGAGCTTCGAGCGCGTCTTCGAGGTGCTGGACCTCAAGCCGCTCATCGAGGAGAAACCGGACGCCCGCGAGGTGCCCGAGGGCCCGGTGGCCGTGGAATTCGACGACGTCCGCTTCGGCTACCCCTCCGCCGACAAGGTCTCCCTCGCCTCCCTGGAGGAGGTGGCCTCCCTCGACACCCGAGGCGGCACCGAGGTCCTGCACGGCGTCTCCTTCCGCGCCGAACCCGGCCAGACCGTCGCTCTCGTCGGCTCCTCCGGCGCAGGCAAGTCGACCGTCGCCCAACTGCTGCCCCGGCTGTACGACACGGACACGGGCGCCGTCCGCATCGGCGGCGTCGACGTGCGCGACCTCAGCGCCCGGTCGCTGCGCGGCACCCTCGGCATGGTCACCCAGGACGGCCACCTCTTCCACGACACCGTCCGTGCGAACCTGCTCCTCGCCCGCCCCGACGCCACGGACGACGACCTGTGGGACGTCCTGCGCCGGGCCCGCCTCGACGACCTCGTACGCGCCCTGCCCGACGCCCTCGACACCGTCGTCGGCGAACGCGGCTACCGCCTGTCCGGCGGCGAACGCCAGCGCATGACCATCGCCCGGCTGCTCCTGGCCCGCCAGCGCGTCGTCATCCTCGACGAGGCCACCGCCCACCTCGACAACACCTCGGAGGCCGCCGTCCAGGAGGCCCTCGCGGAGGCTCTGGAGGGCAGGACCGCCGTGGTCATCGCCCACCGCCTGTCGACCGTACGGACCGCCGACCAGATCCTCGTCGTCGAGGCCGGACGCATCGTGGAACGCGGCCGGCACGAGGAGTTGCTGGCGGCGGGCGGACGGTACGCGGAGCTGTACCGGACGCAGTTCGAGAAGACGGAGGCCGACGAGCCCGCGGTGGAAGAGCCGGTGGCGGCGGCATAGGAGCGGTGCGGTTCCCCGGGGTTCAGCCCTCGACGCCGGTCGCCGAGTGGGCGGCTCCGACCGGCTTGAACCCCGGGGACCGGCCTCCGGACGCGGGGTGCACCCGGCGGCGACGACCTACCAGCCCCGGGAGAACTGCGACAGGAACAGGGTGTCCGCCGGGAACACCACCCGAGCCTGCCGTCCGCTGACATCGACGCCCTCGCGCTCGTCCTCGGCCGCCGCGACGAACAGAACGTCCTCCTCCGGGACACGCTCCTCGCGCGCGTCCTGGCGGAATGCTCGACGTCCCCCCGACACCGGGTGCCAGCACCGCGCACCCGGCGACCCCGTCCTCCGCGCCCAGCGCCCGTCCGAACTCGAGGGCCGCGCCCAGGGCCGCCGTACGCCGCCGCGCCTTCACGCGGCGTACCCGGTTCACGGCAACCGGTACACCGCGAAGGCGCGCCGGATGACCGGCTGGGCGACATTGCGCACCCGTACCCCACCGCTCGTGATGCCGTGCTCGGTGCCCAGGTGGGCGTGGCCGTGGACGGCGAGGTCGGCACCGGACTCGTCCATCGCCTCGGCCAGGAGGTAGCTGCCGAGGAAGGGATAGATCTCCAGCGGCTCGCCGACGAGCGTGTCCGGTACGGGGGAGAAGTGGGTGAGCGCGATACGGACCGCGCAGCCGCCCTCCGCCAACTCGTCGAGGGCGCGGCGCAGTCCGTCCGCGAGCCCTCGGGTGTGGCGGACGAAGGCCTTCATCTCGGGTTCGCCGAACTCGCTGCCGCTGCGCCCGGCGAAGCCGCCGCCGAACCCCTTCGTCCCGGCGACCCCGACCCGTACCCCGTCGACCCGGACGACGGTTCCCTCGCCCTCCAGGACGGTCACGCCCGCGTCCCGCAGCACGGCCGTCACGTCCTCGGGCCGCTCGGCGTGGTGATCGTGGTTCCCGAGTACGGCGATCACCGGCACCGCCAGCCCCGCCACCTCGTCGGCGACGACCCGGGCCTCCTCCGGAGTGCCGTGGCGGGTGAGGTCCCCGGCGAGCAGCAGCAGGTCGGCGTGGTCGGGCAGCGTCTCGAACGCCGGGCGGAGCAGACCTCGGCTGTCGAGGCCCAGATGGATGTCCCCGACGGCCGCGACCCGGATCACGACAGCTCCTCGGGACGGTGGTCGGGCGCCGTGACGTCGGCCAGTGCGATGTCCGCCCGCACGGCCACGCCCGGCAGCTCCTCCGCCGCGATGCGCAGGATCGCCTCCCGATCGGCGACCGTGGACGCCGAGCCGGTGATGTGCACGGCGTCGCCGCGCGCCTCGATCCGCATCCCGAGCTCGGCCAGATCACTCCGGGCGAGCCGCTCCTCCACGTGGGCTATGCGGTACTCGGTGTGCGCCGCCGGGTGCGCGGCACGCTTCCCCGGCCCGTTCACCGGTGGGTGGTCATGTCCTGTCGCCATCGCCGGTCTCCTCCGGCTCGATCACGTTGAGGCGCTCCAGCAGATAGAGGAAGGCCGCCGGCATCGGCTCGGCACCGCACTCCTGCCGTACCCGGCTCCAGTCGATCTTCTCGCGCAGGGTGCGGGCGATCGGCAGCACGGCACCGAAGTCGCAGTAGTGCTCGGAGAACGCCAGGAGACGCCCGACGAGCAGATCCGTCGCCGCGAGGACGGGCATCCACACGGACTGGACCGACAGTACCTCCGCCCGGTCCAGCAGTTCGCGGCTGACCGGCGCCCGGGACGGCCGGAAGATCAGGTCGACCTCCTGGCCCTGGCTCCGGGTCTTCACCAGCCAGTCCTCGGGCGGCTCGACCACGGTCAGCCCCGCGGCCTCCAGCGTGCCGGTGACCGCGTCGATGTCATCCGGCAGCACACAGAAGTCGACGTCGTGCTGGAGCGTTCCCGGGCCGCCGTGGGCGTACACCGCGACGCCACCCGCCAGCGCGAAGGAGTGCCCACCGGCCTTGAGCAGCGAAGCGACCTCCTTGGCCGCTTCGAGGATGGCCTGGGTCCGATCGGGAGGAAGCCCGTCGTCGTCCGGGCCGGCGTCATCGCCCATGCCTTCCACGATAGTGCGGCCCGGGCCGATGGCCAGACGTACAACGCAGCTCACAGTGACCGGCGGGGCGGCCCCTGGTAGAGGGGAAAGTAGCCCTTGACCTGCAAGAACGCAGGCATGGAGCTTAGTTTCCGGGAGTGCCTCATGATGCGCACCAGTCTTCGAGGCGGGCCGGAATCGGTTCGCGGCGGCGCATGAACCCGACGGCAGCTCCTGGCGCGATCAGCTGCGGTTCTCGCTCGACCCGGTGTCTTGGGGCGGCGGAGCTGTTGGTCGGCCAGGAGCGGGGGGAATGGTTCCCCCGACCGGGGGAGGCCTCAGCAGGACCTTGGCCCGGAAATGCCCCGGAACTACTGGCCAGCGGACCAGCGCACCTTCGGTGCGCGCCGGGGGATCTTCAAATCGAAGGCGCCAGCCCGACTTGGACCTTGGACGCGATCTATTTGCGCGTCAGAACTGGGGTAATGGTGGGAGATATCGGAGTAAGGGTATGTTCCGGCTCGTCACCCTGCCATGTGTCGTGAAGGGCGCCTGCCGGGCATTTTCCCTGGTCAGGTGCCCTTTTTCGGTGTCCAGAAGAAGCACTGGTGTTGACCTGCAGAAACGACCGGCATGGGGCTTTCAGGTCAGGGGTGTGGTCCGGGTACGGCCCGGACCTGGCCGGGGCTTCCTGCAGAGGTTCGGGGAGACCCTGGCTGTGTCTGGGGCACCACCGTGTGCCGCCGCGGACCCTTCCGGCGTCGGCGATGCCGAGGCGCCCCTTCTCAGCGAGCACGAGTGCGTCAGAGGGCGGGTGGTGGCGGTGTTCACCCGGCCTCAGAGGTTCACCACCTCCCGCCCCCGCCGGTGGGCGCAGAGCGCGGCCCCGCCTTGCTTGTGCTGTTCCTCGGTCACGAGTGAGGGAGCTTCACGAAGAGTCGGCGCTTCAAGACGCAGACCCTCTCTACGTGGCGCTCTTCGTCATCGAATCCCAAAGCCGCGGATCTCCTGGCCCAAGGGGTGCGAGGGCATCCGCGTGTTCATGCCTGCCGCGTGGTACACCGCCGCCACCGGCGACACCCGACGCGTCGAGGACGGTCGTACGGTGGCAGAGGCACGTCATATCGCCCAGGCGGGAAGGTCGACGAGGGTGACGACACAGGCCGTGCACATCCAGCCCGGGCCCTGGGAGATCAACAGTACGTGGTCACCGGGAGCCACCTCGCGCGTACGGACCAGGTGCTCCAGGGTGATGAACACGTCGGCGCCGCCCACATGCCCGATGCCCTTGCCGAAGTCCCACGTGGAGCGGTCCATGGTCAGGCGGAGCGGCATCATGACCGAGTACTCGATCATCCGGCCGTCCATGTTGATCGGTACGACCTTGGCGATGTCGTCGGCATTCAGGTCGGCGTCGACGAGTGCCCGGCGAATGACACCGAGATTGAAGAGGGTGAGTTTCTCGAGGGTCTCGGAGAGCGGGGTCTCGGTCTCGCTGTAGCGAGTGGCCCGTTCAGCCATGTCCCCCTCGCTCTCCCGACCCTCGTCCGGCAGCAATGAGCCGTCACCACGGTGCCACCGCTCGAGCTCCGGCAGGATGCCCGAGCTCAGCGACCTGATCTGTGCGAAACCTTCGTCCACGCTGAGCAGGGCTGAGGCGCCGCCGTCAGCGAGGAAGTATGCCTGGCCGAGTCCCGTGTAACGGTTCAGGCCCGTGGCGGTGAAGTTCTCACCCGACGTGAGCAGTACGGTCTCCGCCTGAGCTGCGCCCGTCATCTGGCCGACTGCCACCTCCAGGGCGCCCAGCATGCCGTTGCAGCCCTGGCGCAGGTAAAGCGACGAGACCGGCTCCACCTCCAGTTCGCGCAGGATGTATCCCGGTGGATAGGACCCCTGCGGGCCCTGGTAGTACACACCGCTGTGCACGTGGTCCGTGATGTCTTCCGGTTCCAGCTTCGACCGGTCCATGGCGACGCGCGCGGCGGAGATGGCGAGTTCCACGGCCGGAATGTCGTGCGCCAGGTGGGTCCCGGTCAGCCCGTTCGCGTCCACGGTCTCCTGGCTGATCAGTCCCTGGGCCACAGCCCGCTCGACGGGCTCGAACTCGTGCAGCACGACACCGAGCGAGTCGATGAACACGTTGTCAATTCTCATCCGAGGGCCTTTCGTTTCCGCCGAAATATGAAGGTGCCGAGCCAAGGATCCGCTCGATCAAGTGATCGGCGAGGTCCACCGGGGTGTCGAACTCGAACGCCACACTCGCCGACAGCCGGAGCCCGGTCGCCTCGACGAGTGCCGTGCGCAGTTGAAGGGCGGTGAGCGAGTCGAATCCGAGGTTCTTCAGCGGGGCGTCCGCGGCCACGCTGCCCGGTGCGGTGTGGCCGAGGACGGCACTCGCCCGGTCCCGTACGAGGTCGGTCACCACCGTCTCCCGCTCCGCCTTGCTCATCGCCGCCAGCCGGTGCCGGAGGTCCGTGTTCTCCGCCGGGGTGTCCCGGGCCGTGCGGCGAGTGCCGACGGGCACAAGAGCCCGCAGGACGGAGGCCACGGTGCCGGTCCCCGCGTCGCCGGTCAGTCCGGCGAAGTCCAGCCGGGACGCGATCACGAGACTGCGCCCGGCCGCCCATGCCGCGTCGAAGAGTCCGAGACCCTGCTCCCTGACGAGCGGCTGCGTTCCGCGCAGCGTCACCGGCTGTCGGTCCTTCCCGGACCGGCCCGACAGACCGCTCACCCCGGACCACAGACCCCATGCGATCGAGGTGGCGGCGACACCCCGGGACCGCATGTGGTGGGCGAACGCGTCCAGAAAGGTGTTCGCCGCCGCGTAGTTGGCTTGTCCGGGACCGCCCAGGATGCCGGCGACCGAGGAGAACAGCACGAACTGCCCCACCCCTGCCTCGCGGACCAGTTCGTACAGGTTCACGACCGCGTCCACCTTGGGACGCAGCACCTTGCTCAGGCGCTCTGCCGTCAGAGACGGGAGGATCCCGTCGTCCGCCGCGCCCGCCGTGTGCACCACGGCGCCGATCCGCCGGTCCGTGAGCAGGCCGGCCAGGGCTTCGCGGTCCGCCACATCGCAGGCCGCCACCTGGACCCGGGCCCCGAGTGCCGTCAGTTCGGCTTCCAGGACCGCCGCGTCCGGCGCGTCCGGACCCTGACGGCTCGTCAGCAGCAGGTCCTTCACACCGTGCTCGGTCACCAGGTGGCGGGCTATCGCGGAGCCCAGCGTGCCCGTCCCGCCAGTGATCAGCACCGTACCGTTCAGGCCGACGTCCAGCCTCGGGAGAGCACTGCCCGGTATGAGGCGGGCCACCCGCGGGACCCGCGTCGTCCGCCCGCGCAGCGCCCACTGCGGCTCCGCGGAGGACACCGCGCGGTCCAGGGCGCGCCAGGTGGGCTTGGCGAGGTCGGTGTCCACGAGCACGAAGCGGTCCGGGTACTCCGTCTGCGCGGTGCGGATCAGACCCCAGACGCCGGCCGCCGCGAGGTCGAGCGGTGACGCGTCGTCGGGCCCGGCCACCGCGGGGACGGCACCACTGGTGAGAAACACCAGCCGGGAGCGGTCGAAGACCGGTGTGCTCACCCAGGCACGGGCTGTCTCCAGGGCACGGACCGTCGTGGCGTGAACGGCGTCCACCAGCTCCCGCCCTGACAGATCGCCGTGATTGTCCAGGAAGGGGGCCACGACGATGTTGGGGACGTCTCGGCCCCCCTCCACAGCGGCTGTCAGCGCCGTCAGGTCCGGGTACGTCTCCGTGTAGCGTCCCGCCGTCATCAGCGAGGACCGCATTCGCAAACGGTCCTCGCCCACGATGGCCCATGTGGCGTCGGCGCCGGCGGTGTTCTCCCCTGTGTCCGTGGTGGTCCACTCGATGCCGAACACGCTGTCCTGCTGCGCCACGTCCGTGGCCCTGAGCACCTCACGCACAACGGGCTCGAGCTGCAGGGCCGGGACCGAGAGAACAGGGGTTCCAGTGGCGTCGGCAGCGGTCAGCGACACCGAGCCGTCCGGCCCCGGGGAGACGCGGGCGCGCAGGATGGTGGCGCCGGACGCGTGCAGCGAGACCTCCCCCCAGGCTCGTACCCGCCAGGATGCGGCGGCCTCGGGTGCGACGCCCTTCATGCCTGCCAGGCTGAGCAGGGCCTGTGCCAGCACCGGGTGGAGTCCGAAGCGCCGTGCCTCCTCGCGCAGCGCGTCCGGTACGGAGATCTCCGCGAACACCTCGGTGTCCCGTCGCCACACGCGGTGCACGGCGGAGTGCACGGCCCCGTACTCCAGGCGCATTTCGGGCTCGGGCAGCGGGAGGGCGTCCGCGGGCGGCCAGGCCTCGAGATCCCAGTCCGGCTCGGCTGCCGCCGCGACCAGTTCACCCGTCGCGTGGCAGGTCCAGGGCAGCCCCAGGACGTCGTCGCCGCGCCGGGAGTGCACGGAGACCGTGCGTACGCCGGGCTCCTCACCCTCGCCGACAACGACGCGGACCTGAACGGCGCCGGACACCGGCAGCACGAACGGTGCCTGCGCGGTCAGGGCGCGCAGCCGGCTCCTGCCCAGCTGCTCACCGGCCGCGAGCGCCAACTCCGCGGCGAGCCAGTCGAGTTCCCGCTCCACGCCCTCGATGCGCTCATCCGCCGACCACGCGGGCTTGCCCGCAGAGAGCCGGCCGGTGAACACCACGGTGTCGGTGCCGGGCAGTTCCACGGCCGCACCCAGCAAGGGATGAGAGGCGGGGACTGCGCCCAGCCCGGATGCACCGCGAGAGGTGCCCGATGGTGCGTTGAGCCAGTGGTGGGTGCCTTGGAAGGGGTAGGTGGGGAGGTCGGGGTGGATGGGTGTTGCGGTTGGTCGGAGGGTGATGCCTTGTGTCCATGCGGTGCTGAGGGCGTGTGTCCAGTCGTGGGTGTCGCCGTGGTCGCGGTGGAGTGTGGCGAGGACCGGGGGTTCTTGCGGGAGGTCTTCGAGGGTTTGGAGTGTTTCCTGGGTCGGCAGGGTGAGGACGGGGTGGGGGCTGACTTCGATGAAGGCGGTGATGCCTGTGTGGGCCAGTGCGCGGGTGGCGGTTTGGTAGTCGACGGTGTGGCGCAGGTTGCGGTACCAGTAGTCGGCGTCGAGTTCGGCGCCGTCCACCGGTCCACCCGTCAGGGAGGAGAAGAACGGGACGTCACCGCTGCGTGGTGACACGGGTGCCAGCGCTTCGAGCAGTCGGTCTTTGATCGCTTCGACGTGGGAGGAGTGGGAGGCGTAGTCGACGGGGAGGCGTCGGACCCGTGTCTGGTGTTCTTCGCACCAGGTTGCGAGCCGGTCGAGGTTTTCTGCCGGGCCGGAGAGGACGGTGCTGGCGGGGCTGTTGACTGCTGCGATGTCCAGTCCGAGGTCGGTGGCGATCGTTTCGGCTTGGTCTCGTGGGAGTGCCAGGGATGTCATTCCGCCGTTGCCGGCGATGTGGGAGATCAGCTGTGATCGCAGGGCGACCACGCGTGCGCCGTCGGGGAGTGAGAGTGCGCCGGATACGGTGGCGGCGGCGATCTCGCCCTGTGAGTGTCCGATCACTGCGGCGGGTCGGATTCCCGCGGCGTGCCACTGTGCTGCGAGGGACACCATGACTGCCCAGAGTGCGGGCTGGACGACGTCGACGCGGTCGAAGTCGGGCTGTCCTTGTTCGCCGCGCAGTACTGCGAACAGGTCCCAGTCGACGAAGGGTTGCAGTGCCTGGCGGCATTCTTGCAGGCGTTGTGCGAATGCGCCGTTGTCGTCGAGGAGTTTCACGGCCATGGCGGGCCATTGGGCGCCCTGGCCGGGGAAGACGAGTGCGGGGTCGCCCACCGGCCGGCCGGTGCCGCGTACCACGCCGGCCTCGGTGTCCGCGCCCGTTTCTGTGTCTGGGCCGGCCAGTGCGCGCAGGCGTGTCACCAGTTCCGCGCGGTCGGTTCCGGTGACTGCGGCGCGGTGTTCGAACACTGCTCGGGAGGCGGTCAGCATGCGTGCCACCGTGTCCGCCGGCAGGTCCGGGTAGCGTTCCAGGAAGTCCGCCACCCGCCCGGACTGGGCCCGCAACGCGCCCTCACCGCGCCCCGACAGCAGCATCGGCACCATTTTGTCGGGTGTTCGGGGAGCGGCCGTGAGGACGTGCTCGGCGGGTGCCTCCTCCAGGACCAGGTGCGCGTTCGTACCACTGGCGCCGAAGGAGGAGACGCCGGCGCGGCGCGGTGTGCCGGTGCGCGGCCAGGGCTGGGATTCGGTCAGGAGCTGGAGCCGGCCTGTGTTCCAGTCGACGTGGGGTGAGGGTTCGTCGATGTGGAGGGTGCGTGGCAGGGTGTCGTGGCTCATGGCCATGACCATCTTGATGACGCCGGTGACGCCGGCGGCGGCCTGGGTGTGGCCGATGTTGGACTTCACCGATCCCAGCAGCAGGGGTTCCCCGGCCGGACGGTCCTGACCGTATGTGGCCAGGAGTGCCTGGGCCTCGATGGGGTCACCCAGGGTGGTGCCGGTGCCGTGTGCTTCGACGGCGCTGATCTCGGCGGGGGAGAGGCCGGCCTGGGCCAGGGCGGTACGGATCACCCGCTGTTGTGCGGGGCCGTTCGGGGCGGTCAGGCCGTTGGAGGCGCCGTCCTGGTTAACGGCCGAACCCCGTACCACGGCCAGTACCGGATGCCCCAGCCGTCGTGCGTCCGACAGCCGTTCCAGCAGGATCAGGCCGACGCCCTCGGCGAAGCCGGTGCCGTTCGCCCCGGCGGCGAACGCCCGACACCGCCCATCGGCCGAGAGTGCCCCCTGCCGACTGAACTCCACGAGTGCGCCGGGCGTCGACATAACGGTGGCGCCGCCCGCGAGGGCGAGGGAGCACTCGCCCTGCCGCAGCGACTGCGCCGCCAGATGGATCGCCACCAGCGACGACGAACACGCCGTGTCCACCGTGATCGCCGGCCCCAGCAGACCCAGCTGATACGACAGCCGGCCGGAGATCACACTGGTGGCGTTGCCCGTGAGGAGCATGCCGTCCAGCCCCTCCGGGGCCTCGTGCAGCAGGGTCGAGCCGTACTCCTGGGCGATCGCGCCGACGAACACGCCGGCCGTGCTGTTGCCGAGGGACGTCGGGTTGATGCCCGCGCGCTCGAACGTCTCCCAGGCCGTCTCCAGCAGCAGCCGCTGCTGCGGATCCATCGTCAGCGCCTCACGCGGCGATATCCCGAAGAACGCCTCGTCGAACCGCCCCGCGCCGTCCAGGAAGCCGCCGTTGCGGGTATAGGACGTGCCCGGCTTGTCCGGGTCGGGGTCGTACAGGGCGTCCAGGTCCCAGCCGCGGTCGGTGGGGAACTCGCCGATCGCGTCGGTTCCGGACCGCAGCAGCTCCCACAGGTCCTCCGGGCCCGCGACCCCGCCTGGCAGGCGGCACCCCATCGCGACGATGGCGATGTGGTCGCCGTCCGTCGTGGTGCTCGGCCGGGGCGCTGGGACGGACGCTGCTGCCGTGGCTCCGTCGCGGCTCTCGGCCAGGTGCTCCGCCAGGGCCTGCGGGGTCGGGTAGTCGAAGACGACGGTCGGGGCCAGCCGGAGACCGGTCGCGGTGTTGAGGCGGTTACGCAGCTCGACGGCGGAGAGCGAGTCGAAGCCGACGTCCTTGAACACGCTGTCGGCGCGTACGGCCTGCGGCGACTCGTGTCCCAGGACCGCTGCGGAGTGCCGGCGCACCAGGTCGAGCAGGGCGCGTTCGGCCTCCTGCGACGAGAGTCCGGCGAGCCAGGCGCCAGCGTCTTCCGCGGCACCGGATTCGCCGACAGCGGTACGCCGCGTGGCAGCGCGGACGAGACCGCTCAGCAGGGTGGGCACCCCGCCGGAACGCTGACGCAGGGTGGCGTGGTCGAAGCGCGCGGCGACGAAGGCGGCCCCTCGGCGGGCGACGGCGGCGTCGAGAAGTGTCAGTCCTTGATCGGCGGAGAGCGGCCGGACGCCGTTGCGGGCGATGCGGACGCGGTCGGTGGTACCCAGGTGCGCGGTCAGGCCGCCGTCCTCCCAGAGGCCCCAGGCCACCGCGGTGGCGGGCAGTCCGAGCGAGTGCCGGTGCTCCGCGAGGGCGTCGAGGAAGGCGTTGGCCGCGGCGTAGTTGGCCTGTCCGACGCCGCCGAGCGTGCCGGCGACCGACGAGAACAGGACGAAGTGCGCCAGGTCGGCGTCGCGCGTGAGGTCGTGCAGGTGCAGCGCCGCGTCCACCTTGGGCCGCAACACGGTGTCGACCTGCTCCGGGGACAGACCGGATACCGTCCCGTCGTCGAGGACACCGGCGCTGTGCACCACGGCGGTCAGGGGCCGGTCGAGGCCGCCGAGCACAGCGGCCAGGGCGTCCCGGTCGGCCACGTCGCACGCTTCGACGGTCACGGACGCGCCCAGGGCGGCGAGTTCGTCCAGCAGGTCGGCGGTGCCCTCGGCTGTGCATCCGCTTCTGCTCAGCAGCAGCAGGTGGCGGGCGCCGTGCGTGGCGACCATGTGCCGGGCGACGAGCCGGCCCAGGCCGGTGGTCCCGCCCGTGACCAGGGTGACGCCCTCGGGATCGAGCGTCCGCGGTTCTCCGAACGTCAGGTCGGCCGCGCGCGCCAGGCGGGGGACCAGCACAAGGCCTGCGCGGACGGCAGTCTGCGGCTCACCTGACGCGACCGCGGCGCGCAGCCCCGCCACGTCCGCGGCGCCAGCCGTGGAGTCCGCGTCGGGGTCCAGGTCGATCAGGACGAGGCGTCCGGGGTGTTCGGCCTGCACCGTCCGGGCGAGACCCCACACGGGGGCCCCGGCCAGGTCGGCCACGCCGGACGCGGGATCGGCGGCCATGGCGCCACGGGTCGCGAGGACAACACGAGTGGCCTCGTACCGTTCATCGCGCAACCAGCGCTGCACCTGCGCGAGGGCGACCTGCACGCGCGCACGGGTCGCGGCCGCGGTGCCGGCGGCTTCCGGCCCGGGACGGTCACAGAGCAGGAGCAAGGTGTCGGGCGCGGGCCCCGTGGTGTCCGCCGCCAGGTCCGGCACACCGTGCGCGTCGAAGCCCGCGTCGGTGAGGACGGAGGCGAAATGCGTGGCGTCGGGTCCCACCGCGAGCCATCGACCTGCGGGCTGCGGCACGGGTGGGGTTGCCAGGGGCTTCCACTGCGTATGCAGCAGCATCTGCCGGACCGTCTCGTCCGCTGCGGATGCCGCTCCTTCCCCCATGGGCCGCGTCAACAAGGTGGTCACGGAGACGACAGGGGCTCCTGCCGGGTCCACGGCGAGCAGCGCGACGCCCTCCGGCTCCGGCCAGGTCAGCCGGACTCGCAGCGTGGTGGCCCCGGAAGCGTGCAGCCGCACACCGTGCCAGGAGAACGGCAGGCTGAGCGGCTGGGACTCGTCCTTGTCCACCTCGCCCAGGACATCGGGGTGGAGGGCCGCGTCCAGCAACGCCGGGTGCAGACTCCAGCCGTCGGTCCTTTCCCCTTCGGGCAGGGCGATTTCGGCGAAGACTTCCGAGTTCCTGCGCCACACGGCTCGCAGGCCTCGAAACGCGGGGCCGTAGCCGTATCCGGCGCGGGCCATCCGCTCGTAGGCGTCCGTGACGGGAACCGCCTCCGCGCCCTGCGGTGGCCAGGTCGCAAGCGCTTCGGCGGCGTCGGTGTCGTCCGGCAGGGCGGGGACCAGGAAACCGCGGGCGTGCCGGGACCACAGGGGGTCGGCCGTCGATTCGGCGCCGCTCTGCGGCGCGGAGT
This sequence comes from Streptomyces sp. NPDC057474, assembly GCF_042802555.1. Lineage (NCBI taxonomy): Bacteria > Bacillati > Actinomycetota > Actinomycetes > Kitasatosporales > Streptomycetaceae > Streptomyces > Streptomyces sp. NPDC057474. The sequence goes on from NZ_JBHVDX010000114.1 coordinate 16,429, forward strand.
GGACGCTCACCGCACGGCGTCCCGACGCGTCCGGCGCCCCGACGGTCAACTGCAGGCTGACGGTCTGCTGTGCCGCGACCACGAGCGGGGCCTCAAGGACCAGTTCCTCCAGGCAGGGGGTGCCCACCTCGTCACCCGCCCGGATCGCGGCCTCGACGAAAGCCGTTCCGGGAAACAGGACGGACCCGCGCACCACGTGGTCGGCAAGCCATGGATGGGTGGCCGCGGAGACCCGCCCGGTGAACACCACACCTTCCTCGTCCGCGCGGTGGATTGCGGCGCCCAGCAGCGGGTGAACGACGGGGCGCAGGCCGAACGACTGCGGGTCGCCGCCTGTTGGTGCGTTGAGCCAGTGGTGGGTGCCTTGGAAGGGGTAGGTGGGGAGGTCGGGGTGGATGGGTGTTGCGGTTGGTCGGAGGGTGATGCCTTGTGTCCATGCGGTGCTGAGGGCGTGTGTCCAGTCGTGGGTGTCGCCGTGGTCGCGGTGGAGTGTGGCGAGGACCGGGGGTTCTTGCGGGAGGTCTTCGAGGGTTTGGAGTGTTTCCTGGGTCGGCAGGGTGAGGACGGGGTGGGGGCTGACTTCGATGAAGGCGGTGATGCCTGTGTGGGCCAGTGCGCGGGTGGCGGTTTGGTAGTCGACGGTGTGGCGCAGGTTGCGGTACCAGTAGTCGGCGTCGAGTTCGGCGCCGTCCACCGGTCCACCCGTCAGGGAGGAGAAGAACGGGACGTCACCGCTGCGTGGTGACACGGGTGCCAGCGCTTCGAGCAGTCGGTCTTTGATCGCTTCGACGTGGGAGGAGTGGGAGGCGTAGTCGACGGGGAGGCGTCGGAACCGTGTCTGGTGTTCTTCGCACCAGGTTGCGAGCCGGTCGAGGTTTTCTGCCGGGCCGGAGAGGACGGTGCTGGCGGGGCTGTTGACTGCTGCGATGTCCAGTCCGAGGTCGGTGGCGATCGTTTCGGCTTGGTCTCGTGGGAGTGCCAGGGATGTCATTCCGCCGTTGCCGGCGATGTGGGAGATCAGCTGTGATCGCAGGGCGACCACGCGTGCGCCGTCGGGGAGTGAGAGTGCGCCGGATACGGTGGCGGCGGCGATCTCGCCCTGTGAGTGTCCGATCACTGCGGCGGGTCGGATTCCCGCGGCGTGCCACTGTGCTGCGAGGGACACCATGACTGCCCAGAGTGCGGGCTGGACGACGTCGACGCGGTCGAAGTCGGGCTGTCCTTGTTCGCCGCGCAGTACTGCGAACAGGTCCCAGTCGACGAAGGGTTGCAGTGCCTGGCGGCATTCTTGCAGGCGTTGTGCGAATGCGCCGTTGTCGTCGAGGAGTTTCACGGCCATGGCGGGCCATTGGGCGCCCTGGCCGGGGAAGACGAGTGCGGGGTCGCCCACCGGCCGGCCGGTGCCGCGTACCACGCCGGCCTCGGTGTCCGCGCCCGTTTCTGTGTCTGGGCCGGCCAGTGCGCGCAGGCGTGTCACCAGTTCCGCGCGGTCGGTTCCGGTGACTGCGGCGCGGTGTTCGAACACTGCTCGGGAGGCGGTCAGCATGCGTGCCACCGTGTCCGCCGGCAGGTCCGGGTAGCGTTCCAGGAAGTCCGCCACCCGCCCGGACTGGGCCCGCAACGCGCCCTCACCGCGCCCCGACAGCAGCATCGGCACCATTTTGTCGGGTGTTCGGGGAGCGGCCGTGAGGACGTGCTCGGCGGGTGCCTCCTCCAGGACCAGGTGCGCGTTCGTACCACTGGCGCCGAAGGAGGAGACGCCGGCGCGGCGCGGTGTGCCGGTGCGCGGCCAGGGCTGGGATTCGGTCAGGAGCTGGAGCCGGCCTGTGTTCCAGTCGACGTGGGGTGAGGGTTCGTCGATGTGGAGGGTGCGTGGCAGGGTGTCGTGGCTCATGGCCATGACCATCTTGATGACGCCGGTGACGCCGGCGGCGGCCTGGGTGTGGCCGATGTTGGACTTCACCGATCCCAGCAGCAGGGGTTCCCCGGCCGGACGGTCCTGACCGTATGTGGCCAGGAGTGCCTGGGCCTCGATGGGGTCACCCAGGGTGGTGCCGGTGCCGTGTGCTTCGACGGCGCTGATCTCGGCGGGGGAGAGGCCGGCCTGGGCCAGGGCGGTACGGATCACCCGCTGTTGTGCGGGGCCGTTCGGGGCGGTCAGGCCGTTGGAGGCGCCGTCCTGGTTAACGGCCGAACCCCGTACCACGGCCAGTACCGGATGCCCCAGCCGTCGTGCGTCCGACAGCCGTTCCAGCAGGATCAGGCCGACGCCCTCGGCGAAGCCGGTGCCGTTCGCCCCGGCGGCGAACGCCCGACACCGCCCATCGGCCGAGAGTGCCCCCTGCCGACTGAACTCCACGAGTGCGCCGGGCGTCGACATAACGGTGGCGCCGCCCGCGAGGGCGAGGGAGCACTCGCCCTGCCGCAGCGACTGCGCCGCCAGATGGATCGCCACCAGCGACGACGAACACGCCGTGTCCACCGTGATCGCCGGCCCCAGCAGACCCAGCGTGTAGGAGATGCGGCCGGAGGCGACGCTGACGGCCGAACCGTTGCCGAGGTAGCCCTCCAGGTTCTCGGGGGCACGCTCGTGGAGGCCAGGGCCGTAGCCCCCGTGCATCACACCGGCGAAGACACCTGTCCGGCTGCCTTTCAGCGAGACCGGGTCGATGCCCGCGCGCTCGATGGTCTCCCAGGCCGTCTCCAGCAGCAGCCGCTGCTGTGGATCCATCGCCAGTGCCTCACGCGGCGATATCCCGAAGAAGGCCTCGTCGAAGTGCCCGGCCTCGTCCAGGAACGCACCCTGCCGGGCGGACGACTTTCCACCGCCGCGGCTTTCGTCGTCCAGCAGCCGGTCCAGGTCCCAGCCCCGGTCGTCGGGGAGCGGGCCGACCGCGTCGGTGCCCGCCATGAGCAGGTCCCACAGCTCCTTGGGCGTCCGGGCGCCGCCGGGCAGACGGCAGCCCATCGCCACGATGGCGATGGGCTCGTCCGACTGCCCCGTCACAGCCGTCTGCCCCGTCACAGCCGTTCCCTCAGCGTCCTCCGCGCCCTCAGCGCCGAGGCCGCCCTGTGCCAGGCCGTCGAGGTACCGCGCGAGGGCCTGCGGGGTCGGGTAGTCGTAGGCCACAGCGGCTGAGAGACGGTGGCCGGAGGCGGCGGACAGCCGGTCGCGGAGGGTCACGGCGTTCAGGGAGGTGAAGCCGAGTTCGTGCAGGGGCTGATCGGCGGTCGCGTCCTCGGAGGGCAGACCGAGGACGTCCGCGACCACGGAGCGCACCAGGGCGAGCAGCCCGTGCTGCGCCGCCAGGAGGACGGCGCCGGCGGACACCGGGGTCACGGCGGGAGCTGTTCCGGTCGGGCCTTCGGCGGTCAGATCGGGGCGGACGTTCACCGACGGATTGACGACGAGCAGCGTTCCGGGCAGCTCGGCCAGCCGCCGGCGGGCGGTCTTTCCCGTCGACGTACGCGGGATGCCGTCGACGATGTGGAACTCGTCGGGCACCTTGAAGTAGGAGAGTTCCCGGCGGCAGGTCTCCAGAAGCTGCCGGGGGTCGATGCCGTCAGGACCTTCCGGTCCCGGAACCAGGTAGGCGACGGGCACCTCGCCCAGTACGGCGTGGGGCTTGCCCGCCACCGCGGCCTCGGCCACGCCGGGCACCTCGGCCAGTACGTGCTCCACCTCTGCGGGGTGGATGTTCTCGCCGCCGCGGATGATGAGTTCCTTGACCCGGCCGGTGATGGTGAGCCGGCCGGTCTGATCCTGTCGGCCGAGGTCGCCGGTGCGGTACCAGCCGTCCACTAGCACGGCCAGGGTCGCATCCGGGTCGTTGTGGTATCCGGTCATGGTGGCCGGACTGTGCACCCAGATCTCACCCTCCTGCCCGGCGGCCACCTCCTCGCCGGTCTGCGAGTCCGCCAGACGCAGCGTCAGACCGGGCAGCGGGGTGCCGCAGGTGCCCAGGACGCGCGGCCCGGTGGGCGCCTGCGAGGTGATGGCGCCTCCGGTCTCGCTGCTGCCGTAGCTGTCCAGGAGGCGGATGCCGAAGGTGTCCTCGAAGGCTTCGTGCAGCGCGGGCGGGCAGGCAGAGCCGGCCGCCATGCACACCCGCAGCTCCGGCAGTTCGAGCCCGCGCTCGCGCGCCAGGTCCACCATGCGGTGGTAGGTGGTGGGGGAGCCGACGAGGAAGGAGGCCCGCTCGCTGCGGACGGTCTCCATGATCTCGTCCGGGGCCGAGCCCTCCATGATGTATGCAAAGGCACCGACGGCCAGCGTGGCGAGTACGCCGATGTTGTGCGAGGCGGCGTGGTACAGCGGCATCGGCCACACGAGGCGGTCGGACGCGGAGAGGCCGAGGATCGGCGCAGTACACGCGGCCGTGGCCCACAGGGACTTGCGCTGGGTCGAGACCACGCCCTTGGGGCGTCCGGTGGTGCCGGAGGTGTACAGGATCCAGGCCGTCTCGTCCAGGTCCAGGTCGTCCCGCGCGTCGGCGGGCGGCGGGGTGACGGCGAGGTGCTCGAAGTCGGTGGCACCCGCCATGGGCTCGGCGGCACCGACGACGATCAGACCGCAGTTCAGCCCGCTGCTTTGAACGGTCCGTACCACCTGGGGCAACTGTGCCGCGCCGCTGATCACCGTGCGGGCGCCGCTGTCGACCAGGTGGTGGGCGAGCTCGGTGTCGGAGGACCGCGGGTCGACCGGCACGCCGACGGCTCCCGCGCGCGTGACGGCGAGATAACTCTCGACCATCTCGACCCGGTTGCCCATGCGCAGCAGGACGCGGTCGCCGCGGCCGACCCCGAGTGCGGCGAGGTGCCCGGCCAGGAACCGGGTGCGCCGATCCAGAGCGCCGTAGGTGACGGAACGCCGAGAGTCCTGGAAAGCCCGCTCGTCCGCTCGCTGCAGGGCGTGGTCCGTGAGGATCTGGTACAGCGGGCGGACAAGTGCGACAGAGGGCTCTTCAGCCACAGCTCGACTTCCAATCACATGGACAATGGACGGACTCTGACAATCCGGGCCGCCATTCTCCAGGCGCCGTCGGCACATGGAGCGGCAGAGATCTTCCCCGACCTCTGGCAAGCAGTATGTCGAGGGGCGCGCTAGGTCTTTTTCTAAACCCGGCACGGCAATGTCCTCGACGCCGCCTGTCCGGTCCTCGCGCCCACCCGGAACGCGTGGTGGGCAACCCGGTCGCCGACGCGGTCCGCCGCGCCTGCTCCCGGATCACCATCCGGATCACGGCCGACGGACCGGGCATCCCGGTCGACTCTCGGGAGTTGGTGTCCCACCGTGTACACGAGGACCGGGCACGTGACGCGGGCGAATCCGCGACCGGCCGCGCAGACGGGCCGGCCGCTTTGGGTTCCGCTCGGCGGACAGCTCACCGGCCCGGCCTGCGGCGGTCGAAGATCTTGGTCATGGTGCCCGACCGGTACAGGGTGACCTGGGTGATCACCTGCAGCAGGAGCCACGACACCGCGTACAGGACGCCGTCCAGCGCGGGCACGGTGTCGACGGGCAGGGTGTAGGCCATCGCCAGCCGCAGCACCGCGTCACAGAGCAGGCCCACGCTCCACAGCACCGTCAGCCCGCGCCACACCCCCCTGAAGGACGCGTCCGTTTCCCACAGGCGTTCCAGCAGCGTCGCCCGGCCCGGCAGCAGAGAGCGCAACGCCTGGTAAGTGAAGGGGCGTGCGGTGAACAGAGTGATCAGCAGCCACAGTCCGGCCAGCGCGGTGAACAGGCCGTTGCGTGCGAGGGCGAGGCGCGGGTCCGCAGTCAGCAGCGAGCCCAGCGCGCTCACCAGCAGCAGCGCGATGATGAACACCCCGAGGGCGTCCAGCCTGCGATGGCGTATCGCGGAGTGGAGCGTGTGCAGGGCGGGCGCCGAGCCGCCCAGCAGCAGCGCCGTGATCTCTCCCGCACCGACCGCGCGGAGCGCGTAGTAGAGCCCGACGGGCAACACGATGTCGCAGACCACGGTGACGACGAAACCCCATGGGGAGGACGGGCTTTCGGTCGCGGTGGGGGGAGTGGCCGCGGGTTCAGAGGTGGGTGTGGGGGAAGCCATGGCGCTCCTGAGGCGTGGCCGGCGGGCCCTTGCCGGCGGGTGTCGGGTCGTACGCGGGCTGGGTGCAGCGGTCGAAAGCGTTCGACACCTCGCGGGCGCACCGATCCAGGTCCATCGCCACGACCCGCAGGTGCTGGCACACGACGCCGTCGATGGCTCCGCGGATGACCAGGGCCATGGTGGAACAGTCGAAACTGCCGAACTCGCCGGCTCTGCGGCCCTGTTCGAGCAGGGTGACCAGCCGTTCGACGGACATGATGCTGCGCTCGATGTTGTCCAGGCCGGTGATGCGCCGGTCGCGGATCATCCCGATGATCTCGGTCAGCGCCCGGGCGTACAGCGGGTAGCGGGCGATGAAGTCGAAGTTCGACCTGATGTACGCGGTGAGCTTGCCGCGGTAGGTCTTCTCGTCCTCCATGCACGCGGCCGCCAAAGTGTCGGCCTTCACGACGACCGTGTGAGCCACTTCGGCGAAGAGCTCAGGCTTGCCGGAGAAATGATAGGAGATCATTCCGGTACTGCTGAGTTTCGCCTGCTGGGAGATTCTGTTGAACGACGTCTTCGCATAACCGGTTTCGGCGAGCGTTTCGATAGCCGCCTGAACTATCTGGGCTCGTCGCGCGTTCTGCGTGAATGTGCGGGTGTTCACCCTGTCCTTGTTGGCCGTCATGGTGTCAGATTAGCCAGATCATGATCGAGATTTTCCTAGCGTTCGAGAATTCCGTGGCCGGGCCTTGCCGTACGGCATTCGGTCAGCGCACCGCGGTCCGCCGCGCCGTGGCGCCGACGGTGTCCATGAGTGTCATCGCCGCGACCGACTCCGCGCTCAGCTCCGCGTCGTTGCCGCCGCCCCCGCGCAGGGCCATGGCGAACTCCGCCAGCAGAAGCATCAGTTGGTCGGCGGCGGGCAGAGTGAGCCGTTCCTCGCGGTCCTGTTCCTCCAGTACCAGCAGCGGCTGATGGGCAGGCTGCGGGGTGAACGCCCGCGTCGCGGTCAGCCGCGCCCGGTCGCCCCACAGCGTGTACGTGGAGGCGTAGGCGTGCTCGAAGCCGAACGCCACCTCGGCCAGCACACCGGACGGCGAAACCAGCAGTGCCTGCCCGGACAGGTCGAGTCCGTCCGAGGCCCGGGTGCGCAGCGTCGCCCCCGCCACCTCAAGGCCCGGTCCGAGCAGCAGCGAAGCGGCACGCAGCGGATACACGCCGACGTCGAGCAGTGCGCCGCCGCCCAGACCGGCGTCGTAGCGGATGTCGTCCTCCGGCAACGGAGGGATGCAGAACGCCGTCTGCAGGAAGGCCAGTTGTCCCAGCCGGCCGCTCGCGACCAACTCGCGTACCCGCGCATGCTGCGGATGGTGGAGGAACATGAAGTTCTCCCGCAGCACCAGGCTCCGCTCCGCGGCCAGCGCGTACAGGGCACGCGCCTCGGCGGCGTTCACCCCGATCGGTTTCTCCACCAGCACGTGCTTGCCCGCACGCAGCGCCCGCTCGGCCCACCGGTAGTGCAGGGCCGTCGGCGTCGACACGTACACCGCGTCCACGTCCGGCCGTTCGAGCAGCGCCTCGGCGTCCTCCTCGGCCGCGCACCCGAACTGCTCCGCGAACCGGACCGCCTTCTTCGCCGTGCGCCCGGCGACGGCCACCAGGTCCCATTCCGGCATGCGTGCCACTGTGGGCAGAACCCGCCGCCAGGCGATCGACGACGTACCCAGCGCTCCCAGGCCCAGCGGCCGCGATCCCGCCGCCGTCACAGCGACCTCAGCGCGGTGATCAGCGTCCGTGCCTGCACATTCAGGTGGTGGCTGTAGCGCAGCAGTTCGTCCACCTGCCGTGGGGACACCCATTGGAACTCGTCCGACACCGCGGGTACCTCGTCCTCGACCTCGATGATCACGTAGTGGCTCAGGGCGTTCAGGAAACGCCCGCCCTCCTCCGACAGCAGCACGTCGTACACGGCTCCGGCGCGCCGCGCGCGCACCTCGTCCAGGTAGGGGGGCCAGGACGCGGGTGGGAGATGGGCGTAGTTCTCGGCCGTGCACTGCACCGTCGGGCCCAGCTCGACCACCGACAGGAACCCGGCCTCCGCGCGTGCCCGCAGCAGAACGTGCGGCACGCCGTTCATCCGCCGCACGAACAGCGCCGCCAGGCCCGTTCCGTGCGGCTCCAGCAGCGGCTGGGACCACGCCGCCACCTCGCGGCGGCCGGCGGACACGTCCACCGCCACGACACTGAAGTGGTGCCCGCGCACATGGGAGACGGTGCTTGGGTCGCGGTGCCAGCCGCTGGTCTCCGCCAGCCCGATCGGGGTGACGCTGACCTCGTGCTCGGCCCGCCGACGCGTGATCCAGCTGCGGATCTCCGTGTCCGTGTGCAGCGATCCGGTCGCCCCGGTGACGTCCGCCCGCCAGTCCGGCAGACACGACAGCACCGTACGGGCGTCCATGTTGACGACGTTGTCCTGGCGCAGCAGCCCATTGACCTGCCGGAGGGTCAACCAGGCGAAGTCCTCGCCCGCCTCGACCTCCGGACCGACCCGCACGATCATGTTCCGGTTCCGCTTGTGCAGAAACCACGAGCCCTGCTCCGACTGGAGCACGTCGGCCACCACCGACCCCGGTTCGGGACTACGGAAACAGTTCAGATACTTCACGGCCGAACCGCCGTGCACCCTCAGGTAGTTGCTTTTCGTCGCCTGCACCGTCGGCGACAGCTGCATCCCGTTGATGTTTCCCGGCTCCGACTTCGCCTGCATCAGCAGATGGGGAATTCCGTCGAATTCGCGCAGTGCGATGCCGAGGATCCCGATTTCGGGCTGATCGATGATCGGCTGCTCCCAGGCGGGCACCGGCCCGAAGTCCGAGCGGACCCGCAGCCCGTGCACCGAGAAGAAACGACCGCTCGCATGCCGCAGGTCACCGGTCCGCTGCTCGAACCGCCAGCCGTCCAGCTCCGCGAACGGCACCCGTTCGACCCGCTGCGGCTGCGTGCGGCGCCGGTCCTCCAGCCACGCCGTGAGTTCCACGTCGCTCATCACACCGTCCGCGACGGCCGCCGCGGACGCTGCCAACGCCGCGAGAGTGGCGGCCTCCTGGCCGCGCGACGGTGAAGGCGCGGTTGTCGGACTCATCGGTCTGCCCTTCTCTCGGTCCAGGAGCGTGGCCACGCGCCTTTCGGCCGCGGCGTGCCATCATCCGGATCCGCACCCGGAGGACACGGGAGCCGAATGCGGCCCTCCAGACTGCCCCCTCGGATTCGAGGATTCGCCTAGAGTGCGCCCCCTTGCGGGCCGCCGATCCACTGGCTATGACCCGCCACGGGCCCCCGGGCGGCCACGGGCAGAACCCTCCCGACCACCGTCCTGCCCAGCCCAGGGCGTGCCTAGAGATTCCCCTAGAGCGTTTCCCCGGACTGCCGGACGCCCCCTGGCCGCGTGCGAATGTGTGAGCCACCCCCGCCCCTCGCCCCTGGTGTTTGGAGTGCCATCGATGAACGAGCCGGTGCCCACCGACGTACGGAACACCGTTTCGGGCCACGAGCCCGTGGCTGTCGTCGGCCTCGCGTGCCGGTTGCCAGGAGCCGACGATCCGGCCGCGTACTGGGCCCTGCTCACCGAGGGCCGCAGCGCCGTCACCGACACGCCGCAGGACCGGCGCGAGGGCGTGCCCGCCGGCGGCTGGCCCACTCCGCACGGCGGCACGGCACCCCTGCGCGGGGGATACGTCTCGGCCCCCGCCGACTTCGACGCCGCGTTCTTCGGCATCTCGCCCCGCGAGGCCGACGCGATGGATCCGCAGGCCCGCCTCGCCCTCGAACTGGGCTGGGAGGCGCTGGAGCACGCCGGGATCCCCGTCGCCTCCGTCCCGCGCGCCACCGCCGTCCACCTCGGCGCCGATGTGTGCGACTACGCCGACGTCGTCCGCAACGCCGGACAGCAGCCCGGACACCACACCCTCACAGGCCTCAACCGCTCCCTGATCGCCAACCGGCTCTCGTACGCGCTCGGCGTCAGCGGTCCCAGCATGACCGTCGACAGCGCGCAGTCGTCCTCCCTCGTCTCCGTCCAGCTCGCCTGCGACAGCCTGCGCACCGGAGACTGCGAACTCGCTCTGGCCGGCGGCGTGCACCTCAACCTCAGCCCCGAAAGCTCCCTGGCCGCCGCCCAGTTCGGCGCACTCTCCCCGGACGGCGCCTGCCACACCTTCGACGCCGGAGCCAACGGCTACGTCCGCGGCGAAGGCGGCGGCATCGTCGTCCTCAAGCTTCTCTCCCGCGCCCTCGCCGACGGCGACGACGTGTACGCCGTCATCCGCGGCGGCGCCCTCAACAACGACGGCACGGGCGCCGGCATCACCACTCCGGACGCCGACGCCCAGGCCGCCGTCCTGCGCGCGGCCTGCTCCCGCGCCGGGGTCGACCCCGGCGACATCGGCTACGTCGAACTGCACGGCACCGGAACCCGCGTCGGCGACCCCGTCGAGGCCACCGCCCTCGGCGCGGTCCTCGGCACCGCCGAAGGCCGCCGCGCCCCGCTCGCCGTCGGCTCCGTGAAGACCAACATCGGTCATCTCGAAGGCGCGGCCGGAATCGCCGGACTCCTCAAGACGGTCCTGTGCCTGGCGCACGGCCGGCTCGTGCCCAGCCTCAACCACCACGAGCCGAACCCCGCCATCGACCTCGACCGCCTCGGCCTGCGCGTCCAGCGCGAGACCGGCGTTTGGACCCCGGCCACCCCCGGAGCCCCCCTGCGCGCGGGCGTCTCCTCCTTCGGCATGGGCGGCACCAACGCCCACCTCGTTCTCGAACAGGCTCCGCTCACCGAGACCGCGAAGACCGCGCAACAGCCCCGGACCACTCCCGTCACCATCCCCTGGCTGCTGTCCGCCCGTACCCCCGAGGCACTGCGCGCCCAGGCCGACCGCCTGGCCTCGCACGTCCGTGACACCGGCGCCGACCCCGTCGACACCGCGTGGTCCCTGTTCAGCACCCGCACGCCCCTCACCCACCGAGCCCTCGCCGTCGGCGCGGACACCGCCGGCCTGCTCGACGCCGTCGCCACCGCCGTCCCCGCGGGCCCCGTCGACGGCGACGTGCACCGGCCCGTCTTCGTCTTCCCCGGCCAGGGCAGCCAGTGGGCCGGCATGGCCGCCGGACTCCTCACCGACTCACCCGCCTTCGCAACCCGCCTCGCCGAGTGCGCGAACGCCCTCGCCCCGCACGTGGACTGGGACCTCGGAGCCGTCCTGCGCGCCGACGCCGACGCCCCGTCCCTGGACCGCTCCGACGTCGTCCAGCCCGCCCTGTGGGCCGTCATGGTGTCCCTGGCCGCCGCGTGGCGGGCCCACGGTGTGCACCCCGCCGCCGTCGTCGGTCACTCCCAGGGCGAGATCGCCGCCGCCTGCGTCGCCGGAGCCCTCAGCCTGGAGGACGCCGCGCGCGTCGTCGCCCTGCGCAGCAAGATCCTCGTTCCCCTCGAAGGCCGTAGCGGCATGGTCTCGCTCGGCCTCTCCGAGGAGGCCGCCCGCCGCTTCACCGCGCAGTGGGGCGACCGCGTCACCATCGCCGCCCTCAACGGCCCCTCCTCCACGGTCGTCTCGGCCGACATCGACACCGTCAGCGACATCCTCGCCACCGCGGCACGGCACGACGTCCGCGCCGGCCGCGTCGGAATCGACTACGCCTCGCACTCCCCGCACGTCGAACCCGTCCGCGAGGAGATGCTCGACCTCCTCGCCTCCGTCACCCCGCGCCGCCCCGAGGTGCCCTTCTTCTCCACCGTCACCGGCGACTGGCTCGACGGCGCTGCCACCGACGCCCGCTACTGGTACGACAACCTCCGCAACCCCGTCCTCCTCGAACCCGCCGTACGCGCCCTGACACTCGCGGGCCACGGAGCCTTCGTCGAGGTCAGTCCGCACCCCGTGCTCACCGCACCGGTCCAGGCGACCGTCGAGGCCGCCGCCGGCCCCCGGCACGCCGTCGTCATCGGCACCCTGCGCCGCGGCGACGGCGGCGCCGCCCGCCTCCAGACCTCCGTGGGCACCCTGTGGACCGCAGGCGCCGACGTCGACTGGAGCCCCGTCTTCACCGGCCTCGCCCCCCGCCGCGTCACCCTGCCCACCTACGCCTTCCAGCGCCGCCGCCACTGGGTCACCGGCACCCCCGCAACCGCCCCCGCACGGGCCACGGACACCGCCGCCGAGCCGGCCCCGCAACCGGTCGTCGAGCCCGTCACCGCACTCGACTCCGCCGGCGCCCTGCGCCTGGTCCGGGAGAGCGCCGCGGTGGTTCTGGGCCACCCGGGCCCCGCCGCGGTGGACCCCCTTCGCTCCTTCAAGGATCTCGGTGTCGACTCCGTCACCGCCGTCGAGCTGCGCGACCGCCTCAACACCCTCGCCGGTGTCCACCTCCCCGCGACCGCCGTCTACGAGTACCCGACGCCCGCCCGGCTCGCCGAGCACCTGAGCACCCCCACGCCCGCCGACGCGGCGCCTCTCACCCGCCGTGCCGCCGCCGACGAACCGATCGCCATCGTGTCCATGGGGTGCCGCTTCCCCGGCGGCGTCCGCAACCCCGAGGACCTGTGGCGCCTGGTCCGTGACGAGACCGACGCTGTTTCCGCCTTCCCCGCCGACCGCGGCTGGGACCTCGACGCGCTCTACGACCCCGACCCCGACCGCACCGGCACCAGCTATGTCCGCGAGGGCGGGTTCCTGCACGACGCGGCCGAGTTCGACGCCGGGTTCTTCGGTATCTCGCCGCGTGAGGCGACCGCGATGGACCCGCAGCAGCGGCTCCTGTTGGAGACCACCTGGGAGACCGTCGAACGCGCGGGCCTCGACCCCCGCGCCCTGCACGCGACCGACACCGGCGTCTTCGTCGGCGCCACCGCCCCCGAGTACGGCCCCCGCCTCCACGAGGCGACCGAGGCCGTCGAGGGCCACCTCCTCACCGGTACGACCGCCAGTGTCGCGTCCGGGCGCATCGCCTATGTCCTGGGCCTGGAGGGTCCGGCGGTCACCGTCGACACGGCCTGTTCCTCGTCCCTGGTCGCCCTGCACCTCGCGGCACGGTCCCTGCGCGCAGGGGAGTGCTCCCTCGCCGTCGCCGCGGGCGCGACCGTGATGTCGGGCCCGGGGATGTTCGTCGAGTTCAGCCGGCAGCGGGGTCTTGCCGCCGACGGCCGTTGCAAGCCCTTCGCCGCAGGAGCCGACGGCACCGGTTGGGGCGAGGGTGTGGGTGTGCTGCTCCTTGAGCGGTTGTCGGATGCGCGGGCCAACGGCCATCAGGTGCTGGCGGTGGTGCGTGGTTCGGCCATCAACCAGGACGGCGCCTCCAACGGCCTCACCGCCCCCAACGGCCGCTCCCAGCAGCGGGTGATCCGGGCGGCGTTGGCCGACGCCGGCCTGTCGGCGGCGGATGTGGACGTGGTGGAGGCGCACGGTACGGGGACGAAGCTGGGTGACCCGATCGAGGCGCAGGCGCTGCTGGCGACGTACGGGCAGGAGCGGGCCGGGGACCGGCCGCTGTGGCTGGGGTCGGTGAAGTCCAACATCGGTCACACACAGGCCGCCGCCGGAGTCGGCGGTGTCATCAAGATGGTCCAGGCGATGCGACACGGCACCCTGCCCAAGTCCCTGCACGCCGAAGCTCCCTCCACGCTGGTCGACTGGTCGTCGGGTGCGGTGGAGTTGCTGGGGCAGGCGCGGGAGTGGGAGGAGAGCGACGGTCGGCCGCGTCGGGCGGCCGTCTCCTCCTTCGGTGTGAGTGGTACCAATGCCCATGTCATCCTCGAGGAGGCCGGTCCGCTTCTTGTGGAGGAACCGGCGCCGGCTGCGGTCGACGGGTCGGGCGTGGTTGTTCCGTGGCTGCTCTCCGCCCGCTCGGAGAAGGCGCTGCGTGCTCAGGCGGGGCGGTTGGCGACCTATCTGGAGAGCACGGACGACGACGGGGTCGACGTCGCGCATTCTCTGCTGGTGGGTCGTGCCGCGCTGGAGGAGCGGGCCGTCGTCGTCGGCTCCGACCGTGAGAGCCTCGTCGCCTCGTTGCGTGCTCTGGCCGGTGGAGCGGCTGACACGGGTCTGACCCGGGGCACTGTCCGGCACATCGGCGACGCGGTGGATGCGGTGTTTGTGTTTCCGGGGCAGGGGGCGCAGTGGGTGGGGATGGCGGTGGAGCTTCTTGATTCTTCGCCGGTGTTCG
>NZ_JBHVDX010000115.1:0-30666 GCF_042802555.1 Streptomyces sp. NPDC057474
CCGGGAAACCCCTCGGCGATGCCCTCCGCACGAGCGTGGCCGCAGCGGTCACGCCCCTCGTCGCGCCCCTCGCGCCGACCCGGCCACGTCATGGCGTCGCACCCAGGCGATCAGGGCGAGCGGAACAAGCAGGATGAGCGGTGTCGCCGCGTACTCCCCGTCGAAGGCGGTGATCTGCGTGATGAACGCCCCCACCATCAGCGCGCTCAGCGACAACGCCGCGACCGAGGCCAGCGCAGGGATCAACAGCCCGATGGCACCCGCCAGTTCGAGCGCACCGATGGTGTACATCCCCGCGCTGCCCCAGCCGAGCGTGTCGAAGGACTCGACGGCCGACGGGTGCGCGATCAGCTTGGGCAGCGCGCTCGCGAACGCGTAGAACAGCGCGAGCACGATCTGCAGCGCGCGCAGCGAGATCCGGGCGCCCTTGCTGTGTGCGGTGCCCTTCGTACCGGCGGCGGAAGCGGCGGCCGAGGAGGCGGACGCGACGCGGGTGACGGGAGCGGTGGTCTCGGACATGGGATCTCCTGTGTGAAGCGGTTCCGTAGTGCTGTCACAGAGGTAGACCGAGGCCCTCCCCCGAACTCATCGCCGCCCGCCGGAAATTCACGCCGGATCTCCGGATCCCCCGCACCCCACCGTCAGCCGCTCCCTCCGTGCCACTACACCATCAGCCGCTCACCCCACCGGCACCGCCTTCACCCAGATCCGGTCCTCCGTCAGATACCGGTCCACCTGGAGCCCCGCCTCCCCCAGCGCCTCCTCGAACTGTTCCTTGGTCAGCGGTCGCGCCCGGAACGTCTGGGTCCATTCGCCGTCCGGGAAGAAGTACTCCACGAACACCGAGTGGACCCCGTCCCCGACCGGTTCGGTCGAGGCTATGCGGACGGTGAAGCCTCGGGGGTCGACCCGCTCCCGGGGCACGTTCGTGTGGTAGTCCTCCCCCTCGCGCTGGATCAGCACGAAGCCGTCGTCCGCGACATGCCGCAGACAGGTCGCGAGCATCCCGCGCCGCACCTCGGGATCCCCGGTGTGGACGAGGAACGACGCGAGCAGCACCACGTCGAACTTCTCGCCCAGGTCGAGCCCCTCGATCGGGGCGCATATCGTGCGGGTCCCGCGCACCCGCTCCAGCATCTCCGCCGACTCGTCGACGGCCGTGACGGTGAAACCCCGGTCGATCAGGGGGTGGGTCATGCGGCCCACCCCGCTGCCCAGTTCGAGAATGCGCGCACCCGCGGGCGCGGCGCCCGCGATCACCTCCGGCTCGTCCCCCACCGGCAACCGCGAGTACAACTCGACCGCGCAGCCGTCCGGGGTGATCTCGCCGGGCCCGGTCCCCTCGTATCCCTCACGCATCTGAATGCTCATATTCGTCCAACGGCCGGGCGGCCACGGGCCGTTCCTGTCACGCATCACCCGATGGGGTGAATAGGAGTGCCCCAAGATGATCACGCCGATCGCGCCTCACCAGGCGAACCACCCATGCCCGCTGTACCAGTGCCCACCCGCCCGCAGATGGTCGACCACGGCGCGTTCGAGACTCGTCCGGCGCGGCAGTGTCTCCACCGGCAGGTCCGGGTCCCCGAACACGAAGCGGATCGGCAGGTCGTCCTCTGGTTCGCTGTTGCCACAGGCGACCCGGAACCGCTCCTGGAACCGGACGATGTTGGCGTCCGCCGGCAGGTACCGCTTCAGCTGTGGGTCGAGGAGCCAGGAGTGGCAGCAGCCCGCCGTGTAGCGCTCCTGAGGGAAGTGCCGCGCGAAGAAGTCGCGGGCCGACGCCAGCGACCGGTCGCACGCTTCCGGCGTAAGGGGTCCCGCGTAGTCGGGTATGTGCAGGTCGAGGCACGGTTCTCCGGGCCGCAGCGCCAGGCCCGCCGCCGCCAGCGCGACGCCCTCCCGTCCGCTGACCCGTGACCGCTGGTACTGCAGCCGGCCGAGCTGGTACAGCTCCCCGTGGAAGTGCAGCGAGAACCAGGTCGGCGCCATCAGCCCGCCCACGCCGTACCGCCGGCGGTGCAGCACCAGGCCGCGGCCGAGGTCCGCGAGGGTGCGCCGGGAGATGTCGTCGGGGATGCCGCGCTCGCGGTGGTACGCCCGCACGTACGGCAGGGCCGCGACGCAGACGTACACGTGGAAGTAGCGGCCGAGCGGGCCCGACTCCAGTGGGAGCGGCAGGAGCCTCAGTCCCTTGCCGATCTTCCCCATGTCCCGCACGAGACCGTCGACGCACCGCCCGAGCAGCCAGGTCGCGCCCTCGTCGGCCGACAGCGTGCGGCGCAGCGCGACCAGGTCGTTGATGTCCTCGTACGGCACGGCGAGGTCCACCAGCACGGCCGGCAGCTCGTCGGCGGCCGGCAGCCGCGCCTTCACTCCCGGGGCGTTCCCGCTCTCCTCCAGGCCCTTCAGCCAGTCGGCGAGCCTCTCGTCCGCCCGCAGCGCGTCCAGCAGCACCATCGCCTCCCCCGTCGCACTCATCGGTCTTCTGGAGAACGTACGAGGCGGAGAGTACGTTTCCCAGTAGGACGAGTAGGAGCGACGATCCGATGCGTACCGGCAGTGAACCGACGACAGCGCGCAGTCCCCTGCGGATGCGGTTCTGGCTGAGCGTATGGGGTTTGATCTGGGCGATCGCCGGAACAACGGCCTTCGCTCTGGTCGGCCGTCCCGGCTGGGCCGCAGCCTGCGGAGTGCTGTGGCTGATCGTCACCGTCGACCTGACAATGATCCTGCGCCACATCCGCCAGGGCCCGCACTACCAGCCGGGCCGGGACATCCCGCCGTACCAACCGCCGAGACACGGCCGCCCTTGAGGGGCAAGGACATCCCGTGCCCCGTAAGGGGCGCGGTGAACTGCGCGACAAGCCACGACGACCCCGCACCCGCCACCCGGCCGAGCTCCTGGGCGGCGCGCACGCACCGCCATCAGGAGTCGAACCGTGCCGCTTCCACATACTGCGGGTTCGGGTCCAGGGCCGCCGCGAGCCGGAAGTGGCGTTTGGCCTGGTCGTCGCGGGCCTGGCGCTGATAGGTGCGGGCGAGGGCGAAGTGCGCGAACGCGTTGTCCGGCTCGCGCTCCAGGACGATGGTGAACTCCAGCTCGGCGGGCCGCAGCTGGGCCGCCGCGAAGAAGGCGCGGGCACGCAGCAGCCGGGCCGCCGTGTTCTCGGGGTGCTCGGCTATGACGCGGTCGAGCAGCTTCACCGCGCCCCGCGGATCCCTCGCGGCGAGCAGCTGCTCGGCGGCACGGAAGTCGATGACGTGCGTCTCCGGAGTACGTCCGGTGGAACCGCTGGTCTCGGGCACGGCTGAGTCCTTCCCTTGCTGGGACGGTTCAACGCCCCCTGCGACCCCACTATTCCTGTGAGTGTTCGGATCGCTCCGGGCTCGCGTGTGCCCGATGCGTGAGATCCGCCCATACGTCCCGCACTCGCCGGCGGAGGTCCTCCAGAGGGACGTCGTTGTCGATGACGATGTCCGCGATCTCCAGACGCTTCTCGCGCGTCGCCTGGGCGGCCATGCGCGCCCGTGCGTCCTGCTCCGTCATGCCGCGCAGGCGTACGAGACGGTCGAGCTGGGTCTCGGGCGCCGCGTCGACGACCACCACCAGGTCGTACACCGGGGCGAGGCCGTTCTCGGTGAGCAGGGGGACGTCGTGGATGACGACGGAGTCCTCGGCGGCGGTGTTCTCCAGCCCCCTGGAGCGGGCGCCCACCAAGGGGTGCACGATCGCGTTCAGCGCGGCGAGCTTCTCCGGGTCCGCGAACACGATGGAGCCCAGCCGGGGCCGGTCCAGGCTGCCGTCCGGCGTGAGCACGCCCTCCCCGAAGGTCTCGACGACCGCCGCGAGCCCGGGCGTGCCCGGGGCGACGACCTCGCGCGCGATGCGGTCCGCGTCGATCAGCACGGCGCCGCACTCCACGAGCAGCCGCGACACCTCGCTCTTGCCGGCGCCGATACCGCCGGTGAGACCCACTTTCAGCATGCCCGGCAGCTTAGGCCCTGCCACTGACACAGCTGCGGGAGGCCCTGATTTCCGGGCCTCCCACAGCTCCGGGATCAGGGCCTCCCACAGCTCCGGAGACGACTCTGGAGACGAGCTCGGAAGGGCTCAGCCCTCGCCGTCCCGCTCCGCCAGGAACTTCTCGAACTCGCGCCCGATCTCGTCGGCGGAGGGGATGTCGACGGGTTCGGCGAGCATGTTCCCCCGCGTCTCGGCGCCCGCGGCGGCGTCGTACTGGTGCTCAAGCCCCTGCACAAGGGCGACCAACTCCTCGTCGCCCTCCCGGATCTGCCGGTCGATCTCCGTCTGCGTACGGTGCGCCTCCGTGCGCAGGGCGTGCGCGACGGAGGGCAGCACCAGGCCGGTGGCCGCCGTGACGGCCTCCAGGACGGTCAGGGCGGCGTCCGGGTAGGGCGAGCGGGCGATGTAGTGCGGCACGTGCGCGGCGACGCCCAGCACGTCGTGTCCGGCCTGTATGAGGCGGTACTCCAGGAGGGACTCGGCGCTGCCGGGCACCTGGGCCTCCTCGAAGGGGCTGCGGTGACCGGGGATCAGCTCGGCCCGGTTGCCGTGCGGGGTGAGGCCGACCGGCCGGGTGTGCGGCACGCCCATGGGGATGCCGTGGAAGTTCACCGAGAGGCGCACGCCGAGCCGCTCCACGATCTGCTGGACGGCGGCCGCGAAGCGCTCCCACTCCACGTCCGGCTCGGGGCCCGACAGCAGCAGGAAGGGTGCTCCGGTGGCGTCCTGGACGAGCCGTACGTCGAGCGTCGGCTCCTCGTAGTCGGTCCAGCGGTCGCGCTTGAACGTCAGCAGTGGGCGGCGCGCCCGGTAGTCCACGAGCCGGTCGTGGTCGAAGCGGGCCACCACCTGGTGGGGCAGTGAGCCGAGAAGTCGTTCGACGATCTGGTCGCCCGTCTCACCCGCGTCGATGTATCCGTCGAAGTGGTAGAGCATGACAAGTCCCGCCGACTCCTGGGCGAGCGCCATGTCGACGACTGCCAGGCCCTTCGGCTCCCATGCGTACAGACTTTGCGGATCAAGCACTGTGACCGCTCCTCCTCGTGTTCCTACTCCACAACGCGGAACGGGGGCCGGGCATTCCCGGTGCCCGTTCCACGAATGCGGCCCGCACCTCCACGACTGGAGCACGCGCGCGTGGAGCCCGGTCACGGCCTTCCGCGCGGATCCGAACGCCCCGTGTTGGCAGGGGTGTGGCTGAGCCGGTCGCCGGCGAAGTGGACGCGTCCGGTGGGCTCGTCGAGGGGTTTGTGGCGGGGGTGGTCGGGTCCGCCGGCGGTGGAGTGCCGGGCGGCCTCCACGTGGGTGTCCGGCGTCAGTGGTGCGAGAAGGACGACGTCAGATCGGTGCGGTACTTGTCGCCGTGGATCCGCAAACCCGCGGCCACCGACCGCCGTTCGCGTTCCTCGGGGGTCACTCACGCGTACGAGTAGGCCGTGGCACCGAAGTTGTAGTAGCCGAACGACACACCGTGCGGCCCGTGGAAGCCGTGCGAGGGGTGCCAGATGTGGGTGACGTCCAGGTCGGTCTCGGTGATGCCGCCGTACATGTCGTGGTCCGGCTCCCACCAGCGCGAGTGGTACTCCAGTCCGATCTTGACGGCGGAGACCGGCCTGAACGCCTCCAGTGCGCGCCGCACTCCCGAGCCGAGGTTGTGCGGGATCCGGGCGAGATGTTGGGCTGCAGGGCGGCGACGCAGTGGTCCGCGTCGATTCCCTTCGTACGGCCGCTCTGGATGGACGTGACGGTGACACCGTCGTCCCTGTCGACGGTCTGCGAAACGACGGCCCCCGCGGCTGGAACATCAGCATCGCCCGGTCGAAGCCGAACTCGAAGGAGAAGTACCGTCCGACGCCGCTCGCGAACATCTCCGAGGCGGTCGGGACGTCACCAAATACCACCCCCGGGGTCCGCGCGGCGCCCGGGACGACAACGTAGCCGCGCCGGTCCCCGCCCTCGTACGTCGACGTGTCGCCCAGTTGCCCGAAG
Source organism: Streptomyces sp. NPDC057474 (assembly GCF_042802555.1). Taxonomy (NCBI): domain Bacteria; kingdom Bacillati; phylum Actinomycetota; class Actinomycetes; order Kitasatosporales; family Streptomycetaceae; genus Streptomyces; species Streptomyces sp. NPDC057474. The sequence goes on from NZ_JBHVDX010000115.1 coordinate 6,017, forward strand.
TCCTCGAGGAACTCCACGAGCCGCTCCCGGTCCTCGGCCGTCAACTCCCCGTCCAGGGCGCCCTTACCGGTGGCCCTGGCGAGCAACTCCGAGACGTGGCGGTGGATATCGGTCTTCGCGTTCCGGTACCGCATCGGTTTCGTCATGCCGGTCGACGCGTAGAAGAGGTACGCGTGCGCGGAGTTGACGTTGGTGGTCCCCTCCATGGGGACGCCCGGTTCGCGACAGTAGTGGTCCGGAGTGACCATCCACTGCGGGAGACGGGCCGGCCCGGTGTTGAGGTACTGCTCGTCGGCGAATCGGACGGTCTGCTCGTGGCCGTACAGACTTGTGGTCGAATCCCGGCGCCGCACGGTGAGGTTACGTCCGCCGGCCCGCTCCCCGGCCTCCAGGACCGTGCAGTCGCAACCCGCCTTGCCCAGTTCGTACGCGGCGGTCAGCCCGGCGATGCCACCGCCCAGTACGACCACCCCGGCCGGTCCGCGCCCGCCGAGCGTGAAGCCCCCGGCCGGGGCGCGCGAAGGACTGTGTGCGCTGGGCTGCACGCGCGGTTGGGGCGAAGCCCGAGGGCGCGCATCGTCGCGAACATCGCCCCTGTGCCGCCGGCCAGCCCCATTCCCCGCAGAAATCGCCGCCGACCGCTCCCCTGCGATCCCCCCACCCCGCGCCCATGCCGGAAACACTTCGGGCCCGCATCCTTGGTGGATGCGGGCCCGAAGTGTTATCGGCTAGACCTCAGCCGTGTGCGTTCAGCTCTGGCCGCCGGCCAGCTTCTCGCGAAGGGCAGCCAGGGCCTCGTCCGAAGCCAGGGCACCGGAGGTGTCCGCGCCCTCGGAGGAGTACGACGAGCCACCGCCGCCCGCGGCCGGAGCCGCACCCGCGGCGTCGCCGCCCTCGGCCGCGGCAGCGGCGTCGGCCTCGCGGGACTTGATGACCTGCGCCTGGTGCTGCTCGAAGCGCGTCTGCGCCTCGGCGTACTGGGTCTCCCACACCTCACGCTGGGACTCGAAGCCCTCGAGCCAGTCGTTGGTCTCGGGGTCGAAGCCCTCGGGGTAGATGTAGTTGCCCTGGTCGTCGTACGACGCGGCCATGCCGTACAGCGTCGGGTCGAAGTCGACCGTGGCCGGGTCGGCACCGAAGGCCTCGTTGGCCTGCTTCAGCGAGAGGCTGATGCGACGACGCTCGAGGTCGATGTCGATGACCTTGACGAAGATCTCGTCGTTGACCTGGACGACCTGCTCCGGGATCTCCACGTGGCGCTCGGCCAGCTCGGAGATGTGGACCAGACCCTCGATGCCCTCGTCCACGCGGACGAACGCACCGAACGGAACCAGCTTCGTGACCTTTCCGGGCACGACCTGGCCGATCTGGTGGGTCCGGGCGAACTGCTGCCACGGGTCTTCCTGGGTCGCCTTCAGCGACAGGGAGACGCGCTCGCGGTCCATGTCGACGTCGAGGACCTCGACCGTGACCTCCTGGCCGACCTCGACGACCTCGGAGGGGTGGTCGATGTGCTTCCAGGACAGCTCGGAGACGTGGACCAGACCGTCGACGCCACCCAGGTCCACGAAGGCACCGAAGTTGACGATCGAGGAGACCACGCCGGAGCGGACCTGACCCTTCTGGAGGGTCGTGAGGAACGTCTGACGGACCTCGGACTGGGTCTGCTCCAGCCAGGCACGGCGGGACAGGACCACGTTGTTGCGGTTCTTGTCCAGCTCAATGATCTTCGCCTCGAGCTCCTTGCCCACGTAGGGCTGGAGGTCGCGGACACGGCGCATCTCGACGAGGGACGCCGGCAGGAAGCCACGGAGGCCGATGTCGAGGATGAGACCACCCTTGACGACCTCGATGACGGTGCCGGTGACGATGCCGTCCTCTTCCTTGATCTTCTCGATGGTGCCCCAAGCACGCTCGTACTGGGCGCGCTTCTTCGAGAGGATCAGGCGGCCTTCCTTGTCCTCCTTCTGGAGAACAAGGGCCTCGATCTCGTCGCCGACCTTGACGACCTCGTTCGGGTCGACGTCGTGCTTGATCGAGAGCTCGCGGCTCGGGATGACACCTTCGGTCTTGTAACCGATGTCGAGGAGAACCTCGTCCCGGTCAACCTTGACGATGACGCCGTCGACGATGTCGCCATCGTTGAAGTACTTGATCGTCTCGTCGATCGCGGCGAGGAATGCTTCCTCGTCACCGATGTCGTTGACCGCAACCTGCGGCGTGGTGGCGGTGGTCTCGGTGCTGCTCGTCATGTGGGAAAGGGCTCCGGTGCGGACATTGAAGTCGTAGGTACTGCTACGCCGGGAGCCCGTATCGCTCTGAAGAAGCCGGACAGCCAAGGAAGCGCCCACCAGCGAAAAAGCCGGTGGCGCCTCGAAAACCGAGGGGACATACGACAGATGCGAGCGCAGCCTGCTACGTCTGAGGTGCGCAGGCCCGCAGCGCAACTTGTAGCATACGGGGGCAGCCAGGCAGGGTCAATGCGCGAAGGCGCCCACCCGGGGCGGAACGCCGCATACCCGACACAAAACCCGTCCCATGAGGCCACGCAGGCCTGGGAGACCCCTTTCGTGACACCACCGGAGCGGGTCGCGCCACGCAGGTTACGGAAGAGTACGACGAGGGAGCCGATCATCCAAGAGCCCGATGTCCATGAAACCGTCGAGGCCCACGGGGCCCCCGGCGCACCCGAGGCCGACGAAGCGGAGGCCACCCGGCGCGAGGCCGGGGTGACGGAGAGTTCCCGGGCCAACCGGGGCTGGTGGGACCGCAACGCCGACGAGTACCAGATCGAGCACGGCACGTTCCTCGGCGACGACCGCTTCGTCTGGTGCCCGGAAGGGCTCGACGAGGTGGAGGCGGAGCTGCTGGGGCCGCCCGAGGAGCTGAAGGGCAAGGACGTCCTGGAGATCGGGGCCGGTGCCGCGCAGTGCGCGCGCTGGCTGGCCGCCCAGGGTGCCCGCCCGGTCGCCCTGGACGTCTCCCACCGCCAGCTCCAGCACGCCCTGCGCATCGGCGGATCGTTCCCTCTGGTGTGCGCCGACGCCGGCGACCTGCCCTTCGCGGACGCCTCCTTCGACCTGGCGTGTTCGGCGTACGGGGCGCTGCCCTTCGTCGCCGACCCCGTGCGGGTGCTGCGGGAGGTCCGCCGCGTCCTGCGCCCCGGCGGCCGCTTCGTCTTCTCGGTGACCCACCCGATCCGCTGGGCCTTTCCCGACGAGCCCGGCCCGGAGGGCCTGTCCGTCTCCGGCTCCTACTTCGACCGCACGCCGTACGTGGAGCAGGACGAAGAGGGGCGGGCCGTGTACGTGGAGCACCACCGGACGATCGGCGACCGCGTACGGGACGTCGTGGCGGCGGACCTGAGGCTGGTCGACCTGGTCGAGCCGGAGTGGCCGGCCTGGAACACCTCCGAGTGGGGCGGCTGGTCTCCGCTGCGCGGGAACCTGATCCCGGGGACGGCGATCTTCGTGTGCGAGCGGGACTGAAGCGGGAACGTGTCCGGCCGGCGACAAGGGCGGGCGACAAGTAAAGAGGCACGCGCGCGTAGAGGACGTTTTCGGGGGCGTACGACACTAGGGGCGTGATCCGCTACGACGCCCTGGACGCGCTGCCCGTGCGCGCTGCCCTGCCCGCTCTGGACGACGCGATGGAGGGGCACGGCGCCGCGGTCCTCGTCGCGCCGCCCGGGACCGGCAAGACGACGCTGGTGCCGTTGGCCCTGGCGGGGCTGCTGGACGGCGGGCCGGTACGGCGGGTGGTCGTCGCCGAGCCGCGGCGGATCGCGGCGCGGGCGGCGGCGCGGCGGATGGCGTGGCTGCTGGGCGAGAAGGTCGGCCAGAGCGTCGGCTACACCGTGCGCGGTGAGCGGGTCGTGGGGCGCCGCGCGCGCGTGGAGGTCGTCACGACGGGTGTACTGCTGCAACGGTTGCAGCGGGACCAGGAGTTGCCGGGCGTCGACGTCGTCGTGCTCGACGAGTGCCATGAGCGGCATCTGGACGCGGACACGGTGGCGGCGTTCCTGCTCGACGTGCGTGCGGCGCTGCGGCCCGAGCTGCGGCTGGTGGCGGCGTCGGCGACGACGGACGCGGAGGGCTGGGCCCGGCTGCTGGGCGGGGCGCCGGTGGTCGCGGCGGAGGGGGTTTCGTACCCCGTCGAGGTGGTGTGGGTGCCGCCCGCCCGTCCGGTACGGCCGCCGCACGGGATGCGGGTGGACCCGGCGGCGCTGACGCATGTGGCGTCGGTGGTACGGCGGGCGCTGGCCGAGCGGCAGGGGGACGTCCTCTGTTTCCTGCCGGGTGTGGGCGAGATCGCGCGTGTGGCCGGGCAGTTGGGCGGTCTCGGTGACGTGCTCCAGGTACACGGGCGGGCGCCGGCTGCCGTGCAGGACGCGGTGCTGGCGGGCGGGGAGCGGCGTCGGGTGGTGCTGGCGACCTCGGTGGCCGAGTCCTCGCTGACGGTTCCCGGGGTGCGGGTGGTCGTCGACTCCGGGCTCGCCCGGGAGCCACGCGTCGACCACGCGCGTGGGCTCAGCGCGCTGACGACGGTACGGGCCTCGCAGGCGGCCGGGCGGCAACGGGCCGGGCGGGCCGGGCGTGAGGCCCCCGGCAGCGTCTACCGGTGCTGGGCGGAGGCCGAGGACGTCCGTCTGCCGCGCTTCCCCTCGCCGGAGATCAAGGTGGCCGACCTCACCGCGTTCGCTCTCCAGGCGGCCTGCTGGGGCGACCCGGACGCCTCCGGGCTCGCCCTTCTGGATCCTCCCCCGAGCGGGGCGATGGCTGCGGCCCGGAACGTCCTCTCCGCGATCGGCGCGGTCTCCCCCACCGGGCACGCCACGGAACGCGGCGCCCGCATGTCCCGTCTCGGCCTCCACCCCCGGCTGGCCCGCGCCCTCCTGGACGCGACGCCGTTGGTGGGAGCCGAGCGTGCGGCGGAGGTCGTCGCGTTGCTGAGCGAGGAGCCCCCGCGGGAGTACGGCGACGACCTCACCGCCGCGCTACGGGTGGCCCGGCGCGGGGGCGACGCCTACGCGGCTCGCTGGCGCACGGAAGTCCGGCGTCTTCGATCCGCATCAGTGCCCGCGTCTCCGGCGCGGCCCCTCTCCCACCCGGAATCCACCCAGGACTCTCTCCCGGGCGAACCGAGCGCCGATGCTCCGTGGGGTGGAATCGGCTCGGGCCGCGTTGCGGCTGCCGGGGATGTCGGTTCCGGGGTTCTGCCCGTGGGCGAGCGGGCTCGCTCCGAGGTGGCTGGGACGGGGGTCGGTTCTCGGTCCGCTGCGGCCAAGGGCGAGGCGGGTGGGTGGGCAGGTGCCGGGGGTGAGTGGGGGGCCGGGGTGGTTGTTGCGCTCGCGTTTCCGGAGAGAGTGGCGCGGGGCGACAAGGGCTCATATCTGATGGTTTCGGGGACTCGGGCCGAGGTGGGGGAGGGGTCCGGGTTGCGGGGGGCGGCTTGGGTCGCCGTGGCTGTCGCCGATCGAGCGGTGGGGGCCGGGCACGCGCGCGTGCGGCTCGGGGTCGCCATCGACGAGGGGGTCGCTCGGGAGGCGGCCGGGGCGTTGTACGGCCAGGGGGAGGAGGTCGGGTGGAGGGACGGGGACGTCGTCGCTCGGCGGGTGGAGCGGCTGGGGGCCGTGGAGTTGGCGGTGCGGCCGCTGAAGGAGGCGGCGCCCGGGCTCGTACGGGAGGCGTTGGTCGAAGGGCTGCGGGTCGAGGGGCTTCACCTGTTGCGGTGGTCTCAGGATGGCGAGCGGTTGCGGGAACGGCTCGCGTTCTTGCGGGAGCAGCTCGGCGCGCCCTGGCCCGATGTGTCCGGCAGTGCTCTGCACGCGCGCGTGGAGGAGTGGTTGGAGCCCGAGTTGAGCCGGGCCCGGCGGCGGGTTGACCTCGGACGGATCGATGCCGGGGAGGGGCTCAAGCGGCTGTTGCCATGGGCCACGGGGGACGCCGTACGGCTGGACGAGCTCGCGCCCGAGCGGATCGAGGTGCCGAGCGGGTCCCGGATCCGGGTCGACTACGCGCGGCCCGAGCAGCCCGTGCTGGCGGTGAAGCTGCAGGAGATGTTCGGGCTGCGGGAGTCGCCCGTGCTGGCCGGGGTGCCCGTGCTGGTGCATCTGCTGTCCCCCGCCGGTCGGCCCGCCGCCGTGACCGCCGATCTCGCCTCGTTCTGGAAGGACGGCTACAGGGCCGTACGGGCGGAGTTGCGGGGCCGGTATCCCAAGCATCCTTGGCCGGAGGACCCGGCGACGGCCGAGCCGACCCGGTACACGAACGCGCGGCTCAGGCGTTGACCGGCTCGGACGCCGGGGGCTTGCTGGACTCCGGTTCGCCGGGCCTGCGGCCGCGGGCCTCGACGTAGAGGGAGAGGGCGAGGAGCAGGACGCCGAGGCCGAGGAAGCCCCAGGGCAGGTAGGACGTCATGAGGAGGACGAGGAGGCGCTGGGACTTGACCAGGTCGACGGTGTGTTCGATGTAGTCCTCGCGCATCTTCACGTGACCGGCGAAGGCGGTCACCTTCTCGCGGTCGCCCAGGAGCGTGCCGCCGCGGAGTTCCTCCTTGTGGATCTCCTCGCCGTAGACGGGGGCGCCGGTGACGGGTTCCACCCAGAACTTGCGGACCGTGGTGTACCAGCGGGTCGTGCCCGTCCCGGCGACCGTCTCCCGGGTGATGCCCTCGACGGGCATGGTCCGGGGGAAGGGCACCTCGGTCCAGGGGATGGTCTGCTCGAAGTAGTAGACCTCGACTCCCCGGAAGTCCTGGGTGCCCTTGTAGTGGATGGGGGCGGTGATCCTGGCCTGGGCGTCGAAGTACTCGTAGTTTCTCTTCTCCGTGAGGAAGGGCCATTTGAATTCCAGGCCCTCACGCTTCACGGGGTCGCCGTCGACCATCTCGCCCTTGGCGTGGACGGGTTGCTGGGTGTGGGCGTCGAAGATGTAGCGCTCGGGGATCCTGGAGACCATCTCGCCGTCCGGACCCTGGACGTACGACAGGCCGTCCCAGACGACGACGTCCCGGTCGGTGTTCTTCTCGATCTCCTCGGAGGCCTCCACGTTGCCCTTGAGTGTCTGCACGATCGTGACCTTCGGAACCGTCCGCGCGGTCATCGTGCCGTAGTCGAGGAGGGTGGCGTCCTTCGCCTCCAGGACCATGTCCTGGTACTGGTTCGCCGGGATCTTGGCCAGGTTCGGGAAGACGTACCAGCGCAGCAGTGGGGACAGCGCGGTGAAGAACACGGCGAGAGCGAGCAGGATCAGACCGGCCCTACGGCGCATCTCGGCCTCCCTCCCGGGCGGTTGTGGACGTGCTGCCACCCTCGGCTATGCGGCTATGGATGTGCGGGGACCGTCGTCAGCAACGGCTTAGGTGATGTCTCCCCCGTCGGTGAGCCCAGCGCCGTGATCGTGAACACCAGCGCGAAAGCGAGGGCGAGACCGGTCGCGGCGGCGATCAGGGCGCGCATACGGACCTCCCGACTACGGGCCTCACGGCTACGGGCCTCACGACAGGAACTGATACATCGTCAGGTGCGGCACCGTAGCAACGGCGGGTCGAGATGAGAACACGTCGCACACACAACGGCGGCGCCCCTCTCAAGAGATCTCAAGAGAAGGGGCGCCGCCGCGGCCGTACGAACGGCCGGTCGACTAGGACTCGCTGGGGCTCGGCGTCACCGACTCGGTCGGTTCGGCCGTCTCGGTCGGCTCGGCCGCCGCCTCCACCTTCAGATCGAGCGTGAGGATCGCGCCGCCCTCGGTCTCGATGCGGAGCATGAACGTGCCGGTGGCTTCGTCCGAGAACAGCTTCGGGAGCTTGAGGAGGCCGTTGGCGTCGGTCTCCAGGGCGGTCAGCGTGCGTACGGGATTGCCCGCGCCGTCCTTCCCGAAGTAGGGGCCCTTGTCGTTCTCGGTGACGTCGAGGAGCGACTTGATGAGGGTCGCCTTGACCGCGACCTTGTCCGCGATCTCGCCCTTGTAGGTGGCCTTGACCTCGACCTGCTCGGCGAATTCCCCGTTCGGCACGCAGGTCAGCGCGGTGGTGCCGGTGCGGGCGAGGGAGTCGGCCTGACGGGCGGTGACGGTGACCTTGTGGTCGAGGGCAGTCACGGAGCGGCCCACGACGGTGGTGCGGATCGTGACGTCACCGGTCTTCTCGCCGGCCACGAGCGCGGGGGCGGTGGCCTTGCCCGCGCTGTCGGTGATGATGGTCGCGACCTTCTCGCCACCGGCGAAGGTGGTGTCCGCGTCGCCGACGACGGTGAAGCGGACCCGGACCTTCGCCACGGCCTTGCCCGCCTTGGTCTCCGTGCGGGCGACGAGCTTGCCGGTGAACGTGTCGCCGGCCATGGCCGTGAGGTTCGCCGCGCCCGCGTTCTCCAGGTGGTGCACCGTGTCGGTGGGGGTGCCCGGCGTCGAGGGCGGGGTGGTGGTGGGCGGGGTGGTGGTGGGCGGGGCTGGGGTGGGCGGGGCTGGGGTGCCGCCGCCCGGCTTGTCCGTCTTCGGCGGCGCGGGGCTGGGGCTCGTCGTGGAGCCGCCGTTGCCGTTTCCGCCACTGCTGTTGCTGTTGCTGTTGCTGTTGCTGTTGCCGGTGTTGTTGCTGTTGCCGCCGCTCGGCGTCTCGGGCAGGGCGCCGGTACCGTCCGGGATCTCGTGGGTGCCCTTGCGGTAGTACTCCAGCCACGTCATGACGGTGTTGTAGTACTCCGTCGAGTTGTTGTAGCTGAGGATCGCGCTGCGCAGGTTGCCGTCGTTCGACAGGTCCCAGTCGAAGCGGCACAGGTAGTTGCCGGCGGCGAGAGCGGCGTCGTAGATGTTGTTGGGGTCCTTGGCGCCGTCGTCGTTGCCGTCACGGCCCGCCCACTCCCAGGTGGAGGGGATGAACTGCATCGGGCCGACCGCCCGGTCGTGCGTGCTGTCGCCGTCGTACGCGCCGTTGTCGGTGTCGCTGATGTTCGCGAAGCCGTTGCCGTTGAGCTGGGGGCCGAGGATCTTGCCGATGGTCGTGCCCTCGGCGTCGACGCGGCCGCCGCGGGCCTGGCCGGACTCGACCTTGCCGATGGCGGCGAGGAGTTGCCAGGGAAGATTGCAGCCGGGCTTGGACTCGCGCAGGGACTCCTCGGCCTTCTTGTAGGCGTCGAGGACGGTCGCGGGTATGCCACGCTCGGTGCCGCCGGTCGTGCCCGGGGTGTCGCCCGTACCCGTCGTCGGGGTGGGGCTGTCCAGGGGCGGAAGGTCCGTGAAGTACTGCGAGTTGCCCGAGGCCGTGTCGTCGGCCTGGGTGCTCATCTCCGGGGAGGGCGCGCCCGCGGACTGTCTGCCCGCGCTGTCGGTGGTCACTCCCGGGGCCTGGGAGGCGGCCAGCGCCGCCACCGTGGCCGCGGCCAGGGCGGTGGTGGCCGCCCCCTTGCGGAGCCTCAAACCGAACTGCGCCGCCATTGAGTGAACCCCTCCCCGGTGGTCGAACGCCTCGACGTTCTTCCCGTTTATTGATGTCTCAGGCATTTTTCCGGTTTCGCCGGACCGGCTTCCCTGCCCAGGTACACCGACTCCGGAGCTCCGGTCTTGGTTGCCCTGTTCCGGCATTCCATTCCCAGAACTCCGGTGGCCACCACACCAACCGGTGCGACAACCCAGGCGACCCTACGACAACTTCCGTCGCCCGGACACCCGTTCATGCCCGATATTCACCTATTGGCCATATCGGTTTACTGTCGTGCGGGCACCCTTCGGATGGGCGGGCACAAGTCGCGCATACTGGCGACCGGTCATCGCCGGACCGACCCGTCCGGCCAAAGTCCGTCACAGGGGGACGACTTGCCCTTCACGCTCAGCCACGCGGCCGCCGTGCTGCCCGCCCTGCGGGGGGACGGGTCCGGGCGCGGGCACCTGGTGCCGTCGGTGCTCGTCGCCGGTTCGTTCGCGCCCGACATGACCTACTACGTGGCGAGTGTCCTGCCGGAGGCCATGGAGTTCGGCGATGTCACGCACTCCTTCGCCGGGGTCTTCACCGTCGACATCCTCGTCACCTGGGCGCTGGTCGGGCTGTGGCTGGTGCTCCGGGAGCCGCTGGTCGCGCTGCTGCCGAGGGGGCGGCAGGGCAGGGTGGCCGCACTGGTGCGCTGCGGGGCGGGAGCGCGGCGGTTCAGCCCCTCGCTGGCCCTGTGGTGGTACGTCTCCGCCGCCCTCGGTTCGCTGACCCATGTCGTCTGGGACGCGTTCACGCATCTCGACCGGTGGGGGATGCGGCTGTTCCCCGTCCTCGGCGAGGAGATCGCGGGCTCGCCGCTCTACTGGTACCTCCAGTACGGCGGCTCCGCGGTCGCGGCGGTCGTGATCGCCGTCTTCGCCGTGCTGGCCCTGCGCCGGCAGCCGGCGGTCGAGCCCGTGGGCGTGCCCGTGCTCTCCTCGGCCGACCGGTGGGTGGCGGGCGCCGTGATCGGGGGCTGCGCGCTGGTCGCGGCCGTACAGCGGGTGGCCCGCTGGTGGGCGCACTGGGGGTCGGTCGCCAAGCCGTACGAGGTGATCCCGACCGTCTGCTTCGGAGCGGGCGCCGGGCTCGTGGTCGGCGTGGTCCTCTACGGCATCGGTGTCAGGGTCCGGCGCCCGGCTCCTGCCGCTCCGGCGCCCTCAGTCGACGCGGAGGCGGACAGCTCGGTCCCCCGCTGAGTGCCGGGCGCCGTGCGGGGGCTCCGCTGGGGATGCGGGGTCTGGCGGCGCGGGGGGCGTACGGCGGTACGTGTCCGAGGAGGGCCGCCAGGGGGTGGGTCAACGGCCAGGGGTAGAGGCTGTGCGGCCGCCGGACGCGTGTGCGGGCCCAGGGGACCCGGGTGAGGCGGGTTCGCACCCCTGACAGGCGGGTGGCAGCTGTCGCTGTACGGCGGCGGAGCGTGCGTATGCCCATGCGGGCATCCTTACGGCTGCGCTCCGCTCGGGGCGCCTTGGTGGGGGCCAGCCGGGTGACGGGGGTGGGGCTGTGCTGCGGCGAGAAAGGCGACCTGCCGTGCGAGGCGTCGGCGTCACCTGCGGACGGTTGTGAGCGGCGCTTCCCGGCAGGCCCGGCACAGTGTCGGCCCGGCCCCGTCGATGGGCCGACCGGTTGACGGGGCCCGGACCATTGCGCCCGGGCCCCACCTGCAGTCGTCAGTGCGCCGCCGACTCCCAGTCCGGGCCGTAGCCCACCGAGACGTCCAACGGGGCCCTCAGGTCTACGGCGTTGGCCATTTCGTGGCGGAGGAGTTGTTCCGTGCGGTCGCGTTCGCCGGGGGCGATCTCGAGGACGATTTCGTCGTGGACCTGGAGGAGCATGCGGGAGGCGAGGCCGGCCTCTTCGAGAGCGCGGCCCACGTTCAACATGGCGATCTTGACGATGTCTGCGGCGGTGCCCTGGATGGGGGCGTTGAGGGCCATCCGCTCGGCCGCCTCGCGGCGCTGGCGGTTGTCGCTGTTGAGATCGGGGAGGTAGCGGCGGCGGCCGAAGAGCGTGGCCGTGTAGCCCGTCGCGCGCGCCTCGTCGACCGCCCGGCGCAGATAGTCCCGTACGCCGCCGAAGCGCTCGAAGTACGCGTCGATCAGGGCACGCGCCTCGCCCGCGTCGATGTTCAGCTGCTGGGAGAGGCCGAACGCGGACAGCCCGTAGGCCAGGCCGTACGACATCGCCTTGATCTTGCGGCGCATCTCCGCGTCCACCGCCGACGGCTCGACCCCGAACACCTGGGCGGCTGCCGTGGTGTGCAGGTCCTCGCCGGAGGTGAACGCCTCGATCAAACCCGCGTCCTCGGAGAGGTGGGCCATCACGCGCAGTTCGATCTGGCTGTAGTCCGCCGTCATCAGGGACTCGAAGCCCTCGCCCACGACGAAGCCGCGGCGAATGGCACGGCCCTCGTCGGTGCGGACCGGGATGTTCTGGAGGTTCGGGTCCACCGACGACAGGCGGCCCGTGGCGGCGACCGTCTGGTTGAAGGTGGTGTGGATGCGGCCGTCCGCGGCGACGGTCTTGATCAGGCCCTCGACGGTGACGCGGAGCTTCGCCTGCTCACGGTGTCGGAGCATGATCACCGGCAGTTCGTTGTCCGTCTGGCCGGCGAGCCAGGCGAGGGCGTCCGCGTCCGTGGTGTAGCCCGTCTTCGTGCGCTTGGTCTTGGGCAGGCCCAGCTCACCGAAGAGGACTTCCTGGAGCTGCTTGGGCGAGCCCAGGTTGAACTCGTGCCCCGCCGCCGCGTGCGCCTCCTTCACCGCCTGCTGCACGGCGCCCGCGAACATCTGCTCCATGGCCTCCAGATGCGCCCGGTCCGCCGCGATGCCGTGGCGCTCCATCCGGGCCAGGAGCGCGGAGGTCGGCAGCTCCACGTCACGGAGAAGATCCGCCGCGCCGACCTCCTGCAAACGCTCACCGAAGGCCTCGCCCAGGTCGAGAATCACGCGGGCCTGCACCATCAGCGCATCGGCCTCGGCGCCCTCGTCCGCGCCGAAGGCCAGCTGACCGTCGGCCGTGGCGGCGGGCGCCAGCTCGCGGCCCAGGTACTCCAGGGAGAGCGCATCCAGATCGAAGGAGCGGCGGCCCGGCTTGACCAGGTACGCGGCGAGCGCGGTGTCCATGCCGACGCCCTCGACGGTCCAGCCGTGCTCGGCGAAGACCCGCATCGCGGCCTTGGCGTTGTGGAACACCTTCGGCTTGGCAGGGTCGACGAGCCAGGCCGCCCACGCGGTCTCGTCCGTCTCGTCCAGCTGGGTCGGGTCGAACCACGCGGCCGCTCCCCCCGCCGCGGCGAGCGCGATCTCGGCGACCGAGCCCGTGCCGAGCGCCCAGGCGTCGACCGTGGCGACGCCGAGGACCTCCGTGCCGTGTTCGGTGAGCCAGGGGGCCAGCTCGCCGGAGCCGAGCACCGTGCCGTCCACCTCGACGCCCGGGGCCGCCGGCTGCCCGGCGTCGGCCTCCTCGGCGCCCGGGTCGACGGCCAGCAGGCGCTCGCGCAGCGACGGGTTACGGATCTCCAGGGTGTCCAGGACCATCGCGAGGGCCGTGCGGTCGTACGCGGCGCGCTCCAAGTCCGGGACACCCTTGGGCAGTTCGACCGTGCGCACCATCTCGGTGAGGCGGCGGTTGAGCTTGACGGCCTCCAGGTGGTCGCGGAGGTTCTGCCCAGCCTTGCCCTTGACCTCCTCGACACGCTCGACGAGATCCGCGAACGAACCGAACTGGTTGATCCACTTCGCGGCGGTCTTCTCGCCGACGCCGGGGATGCCGGGGAGGTTGTCGGACGGGTCGCCGCGCAGGGCCGCGAAGTCCGGGTACTGGGCCGGGGTGAGGCCGTACTTCTCGAACACCTTCTCCGGGGTGAACCGGGTCAGCTCCGAGACACCCTTCGTCGGGTAGAGCACGGTCGTGTGCTCGCTGACGAGCTGGAAGGAGTCGCGGTCGCCGGTGACGATGAGGACCTCGAAGCCCTCGGCCTCGGCCTGGGTGGCGAGTGTGGCGATGATGTCGTCGGCCTCGAAGCCGTCGACCGCGAAGCGGACGGCGTGCATCGCGTCGAGCAGCTCGCCGATCAGCTCGACCTGGCCCTTGAACTCGTCCGGGGTCTTCGAACGGTTCGCCTTGTACTCGGTGAACTCCTCCGAGCGCCAGGTCTTGCGGGAGACGTCGAACGCGACCGCGAAGTGGGTGGGGGCCTCGTCGCGCAGCGTGTTCGCCAGCATCGACGCGAAGCCGTAGATCGCGTTGGTCGGCTGGCCCGTCGCCGTCGTGAAGTTCTCCGCGGGCAGCGCGAAGAACGCGCGATAGGCCAGCGAGTGCCCGTCCATGAGCATGAGCCGGGGACGGCTGCCGCCGGGGGTGCTGTCGGTCTTCTTCGATCCTGTCTCTGCCACGAACCCGATCCTGCCACGTGCCACTGACAGCCGGACCCCAGGGACGTGTCGAGGGCCGTCCGGGGGCGGGGGCGGCGGCCGGTTCGGCACCGCCGGAAATCGCCGTTGTGGTTGATCGCCGTCGCGGCGGAGGGCCAGGCGCGGACGGCAAGAGAAGGGAGGGAGGGAAGGAAGGAAGGAAGGAAGGAGGGAGGGAGGGAAGGGGCGGGGCGGGCGACGAGCGAAAGGAACGACGAGCGATGAAGAGAACCGCCGCCGCCTACCGGCCGGCCTCGACCGCCGGCCGGCCACAGTCGTCGGTCAGTCTGAGTCACCACAACCACCACACAGCCCGGTCACCGGCCGGCCCCGGCCACCGGCCGCACTCGGTCACCACACCGACCACAACCACCACACAGCCCAACCACCACGCAGCCCGGTCGCCGCCCACCCCGGTCACAGCCCGACCCCAGCCACCGCCCACCCCCGGTCACGGCCCGACCCCAGCCACCGCCCACCCCCGGTCACAGCCCGACCCCAGCCACCGCCCACCCCCGGTCACAGCCCGACCTCAGCCACCGCCCACCCCCGGTCACAGCCCGACCTCAGCCACCGCCCACCCCCGGTCACAGCCCGACCTCAGCCACCGCTCGGTCTCGTTCGCTGTCGGTGACGCGTGCGAGGATCGGAGGCGTAGCCTCATGCCCGAACAGCACGCGTATGCGAATGGGGAGCAGTCATGGCCGGCAAGGCGCCGAAGAGTGATCCGGTTCAGGACGCGCCGCAGGTCGCGGAGCCCAAGCATGCGGCGGCGGGGTTGCCGGCGATCGGGCACACGTTGCGGATCGCGCAGCAGCAGATGGGTGTGAAAAGGACCGCGCTGACGCTGTTGCGGGTCAACCAGAAGGACGGCTTCGACTGCCCGGGGTGCGCCTGGCCGGAGCCGGACCACCGGCACGCGGCGGAGTTCTGTGAGAACGGCGCGAAGGCGGTCGCCGAGGAGGCCACGCTGCGCCGGGTCACCCCGGAGTTCTTCACCGCCCATACGGTGGCCGATCTCGCCACCCGGAGTGGCTACTGGCTCGGGCAGCAGGGGCGGCTCACGCACCCCATGTATCTCCCCGAAGGGGGCGACCGCTACGAGCCGGTGTCCTGGGAGCGCGCCTTCGACATCGTCGCCGAGGAGCTGAAGGCCCTCTCCTCCCCCGACGAGGCCCTCTTCTACACCTCCGGCCGGACGAGCAACGAGGCCGCATTCCTGTACCAGCTCTTCGCCCGCGAGTTCGGCACGAACAACCTGCCGGACTGCTCCAACATGTGCCACGAGTCCTCGGGCTCCGCGCTCTCCGAGACGATCGGCATCGGCAAGGGCAGCGTCCTGCTGGAGGACCTCCACAAGGCCGATCTGATCGTCGTCGCCGGGCAGAATCCCGGGACGAACCATCCTCGGATGCTCTCCGCGCTGGAGAAGGCCAAGGCGAACGGCGCGAAGATCATCACCGTCAATCCGCTGCCCGAGGCCGGCCTGGAGCGGTTCAAGAACCCGCAGACCCCGCAGGGCATGCTCAAGGGCGCCGCCCTCACCGACCTGTTCCTCCAGATCCGCATCGGCGGCGACCAGGCCCTCTTCCGCCTCCTCAACAAGCTGATCCTGGAGACGGACGGCGCGGTCGACGAGGCGTTCATCGGCGAGCACACCCACGGCTTCGCGGAGTTCGCCGAGGCCGCCCGCGCCGCCGACTGGGACGAGACGCTCACCGCGACCGGCCTCACGCGCGAGCGGATCGACGAGGCGCTGCGCATGGTCCTCGCCTCGAAGCGGACCATCGTCTGCTGGGCCATGGGCCTCACCCAGCACAAGCACTCGGTGCCGACCATCCGCGAGGTGGTCAACTTCCTGCTCCTGCGCGGCAACATCGGCCGTCCCGGCGCGGGCGTCTGCCCGGTGCGCGGCCACTCGAACGTGCAGGGCGACCGCACGATGGGCATCTTCGAGCGGCCCGCCCCGGCGTTCCTGGACGCCCTGGAGAAGGAGTTCGGCTTCGCCCCGCCCCGGGAACACGGCTACGACGTCGTACGGGCCATCAGGGCCATGCGCGACGACAAGGCGAAGGTGTTCTTCGCGATGGGCGGCAACTTCGTGTCGGCCTCCCCCGACACGGAGGTGACGGAGGCGGCGATGCGCCGGGCCCGGCTCACCGTGCACGTGTCGACGAAGCTGAACCGCTCGCATGCCGTCACGGGCGCGCGGGCGCTGATCCTGCCCACCCTGGGCCGCACCGAACGTGATCTCCAGGGCGGCGGCGAGCAGTTCGTCACCGTCGAGGACTCGATGGGCATGGTGCACGCCTCACGCGGGCGCCTGGAGCCCGCGAGCGGGGCGCTGCTGTCCGAGACGGCCATCGTGTGCCGGCTCGCCCGCCGGGTCCTCGGCGAGGACAGCCGGACGCCGTGGGAGGAGTTCGAGAAGGACTACGCGACGATCCGCGACCGCATCGCGCGCGTGGTGCCCGGATTCCAGGACTTCAACGCGCGCGTGGCCGACCCGAGCGGCTTCACCCTCCCCCACGCCCCGCGCGACGAGCGCCGCTTCCCCACGGCCACCGGCAAGGCCAACTTCACGGCCGCGCCCGTCGAGTACCCCGAGCTGCCGGAGGGCCGCCTCCTGCTGCAGACGCTGCGCTCGCACGACCAGTACAACACCACGATCTACGGCCTCGACGACCGCTACCGGGGCATCAAGAACGGCCGCCGGGTCGTGCTGGTCAACCCCGAGGACGCCCGGGCACTGAAGGTCGCCGACGGGTCGTACGTGGACCTGGTGGGCGAGTGGAAGGACGGCGTGGAGCGCCGGGCCGACGGATTCCGGGTGGTGCACTATCCGACGGCCCGCGGCTGCGCGGCCGCCTACTACCCGGAGACCAACGTCCTGGTGCCGCTGGACGCCACCGCCGATACCAGCAACACCCCGGCCAGCAAGTCCGTCGTGGTCCGTCTGGAACAATCGTCGACCGACTGAGCGTTTGCTCAGGAGGGCCGGCGCGCGACCGCCGGCGGCGCATTCGACGGACGACGGACGGAGCCCCATGGGCGAGCAGCACCACGCGAAGTTCCCGCAAGAGGTCATCGACGAGTACGCGACCCTCGGCATCGACCTCGTCGCGATGTTCTCCGCCGGGCACCTGGGCACCCGTATGGGCGTCCGGATCGTGGAGGCGTCGGCGGACCGGGTCGTCGGGACGATGCCGGTGGAGGGCAACACCCAGCCGTACGGGCTGCTGCACGGCGGCGCGTCCGCCGTACTGGCGGAGACGCTGGGGTCGGTCGGCTCCATGCTGCACGCCGGCAGCTCCAAGATCGCCGTGGGTGTCGACCTGAACTGCACGCACCACCGGGGCGCACGGTCCGGGCTGGTGACCGGTGTCGCCACGCCGCTGCACCAGGGGCGCTCGACGGCGACGTACGAGATCGTCATCAGCGACGAGGCCGGCAAGCGGGTGTGCACGGCCCGGCTGACCTGTCTGCTGCGGGACGCCCCGGCGGCGGGTGAGCGGGCGCGGACGTCGGACTGATGCGTGCGGGCGTGGGGCGGGCGGGGACGAAGGCCGCTTTGCCCCTGGTCCCCCATGGCGGACAGGCCCTAGCGTCGGGGCATGGGAACGGGAGGCGCCCCCTGGCCGGGGGCGGTGCTCGGGCTGGCGCTGCTGACCGGCGTCCTGGTCACCGGGTGCACGGAATCGGGGACGACGGGCGGCTCGACGACTGCGGCGGACGGCTCGACGGCCGGGTCTTCAGCCGCGGCGGACGACTCGACGGCTACGCGGGGCGGCGCCTCGCCGTCTCCGTCTGCCACCCCGCCCGAGGAACTGTGCGCGAAGCTCGTCGCGCACTGGTCGCGGGAGACACTGGACGGCGACACCTACGGGGACTATCAGTCCATGGGGCTGTCGAACGGGCAGTACGACATCCTGCGGGAGGTCGTGGACGCGGCACGGGCCGAGAAGAGGCGCGCGGGTCCGGCCGCGGCGCAGCGACTGATCGACCGGCGGGCGCGCGCGGGCTGCCGGGAGTGGTACCGCTCGGGCGGTCCCGGCGAAAGGCCCTGGCGGTGAGCGGAGTCGGTCCGGTGGAGCCGGGCGAGGGCACGCGCGCGTGGGACGCACCGGAAGCGGACACGCCACCCCCACCAAAGCCCCCTCACGGACGGTTCGCACAGGCGTACGCCCGGCACCGCCGCGCCGCGCTCGCGGGAGGGGCGGCCGTCGTCGTCCTCGCGGGCGGCGGCTATCTGTACGCCACCCGACCGGAGCCGGCACCGCCGCCGGGACCGACAATGCGGGAGACGCCGTACCCCTCCCAGGCGGTCGGCGTGAGCTACCTGGGCCCGGCGCCCCGGCCCGCCCGGGCACCACGCGAGCGCTTCGGATTCGAGCTGGAGCTGAGCGTGCTGTACGGCCCCCCGATCACGGTCGAACGGATGACCCAGCCCTACGCGGGGCTCTCCCTGCGAACGGACCCGCGCACTCCGTTCCGAATCGGGATGAAAGACCCCCGAAAGATCGTCGTCACCATGCGCGTCACTGAATGCGGAAAAGTGCCGGAGAACGCCGGACTTCCTTTCCTGGACGTAACTCTACGTAATACGCGCGCAATAGAAGCGCACAGCTTCATCTTGGGTGAGCGCTACGCGCAGGACCTCTCCGACGCCCTTCAGGTCGCCTGTAGCAACGAATCCATGTCATCACCAAAAACCTGAACACTCCTGAACCTACCCGCGTCGACCCTGCACGTTCTCACCATGTGGACAGGGCGAATCGGCCCGAATTACGCACATCCACCCACCGAGTACCGCTCTGCATTACCTCGTGTCATAACAAGAGCGTCACAGCCTTGGCCAGACCCTCCTACACATTCCCCACACCCGCTTAGAGTCACGCCCAGTCACCGCGCCAACGGAATCGAAGTCACGTCTTCGGCCCAGCGCTCGACTCGGCCGCTTCCAAACAGGAAGGGCCGCGCCAGGGAAAGGACTGACCGTGCGTCAACGTTCGCTCATCGCCATCACCGCCGCGCTGGCGGCGGGAGCACTCACACTCACCGCCTGTGGATCGCGTGACGAGGGCAACGGCGGCTCGGACACCAGCGATGGCATCAAGGTCGTCATCGGCGTCGACGCCCCGCTGACCGGTGACCTCTCCGCCATGGGCCTCGGCATCAAGAACTCCGCCGACCTCGCGGTCAAGACCGCCAACAAGGACAAGTACGTCGAAGGCATAACCTTCGAGATCGACGCCCTCGACGACCAGGCGCAGCCCTCCTCGGGCCAGCAGAACGCCGTGTCGTTCGTCGCCAACAAGGACCTCCTCGGCGTCGTCGGCCCGCTGAACTCCGGCGTCGCCGAGTCGATGCAGAAGGTCTTCGACGACGCCAAGCTCGTCGAGGTCTCCCCGGCCAACACCGGCCCGACCCTCACCCAGGGCGCCGACTGGCAGACCAAGAAGGTCCGCCCGTACAAGTCGTACTTCCGCACCGCGACCACGGACGCCGTCCAGGGCCCGTTCGCCGCGCAGTACCTGTACAACGATGCGAAGAAGAAGAAGGTCTTCGTCATCGACGACAAGAAGACCTACGGCGCCGGCCTCGCCGCCACCTTCACCAACGAGTTCAAGAAGCTCGGCGGCGAAGTCGCCGGCACCGAGCACATCAACCCCGAGACCAAGGACTTCTCCGCGGTCGCCACCAAGGTCAAGACCTCGGGCGCCGACGTCGTCTACTACGGCGGTGAGTACCCGCAGTCCGGACCGCTCACCAAGCAGATCAAGGCGGCCGGCGCCAACATCCCCGTCGTCGGCGGCGACGGCATGTACGACCCCGAGTACATCAAGCTCGGCGGCACCGCCAGCACCGGCGACCTCGCCACCTCCGTCGGCGCCCCTGTCGAGGAACTGCCCTCCGCCAAGGACTTCGTCGCCAACTACAAGGCCGAGGGCTACAAGGACAGCTACTCCGCCTACGGCGGCTACTCCTACGACTCGACGTGGGCCATCATCGAGGCCGTCAAGAAGGTCGTCGAGGACAACGACGGCAAGCTTCCCAAGGACGCCCGCGCCAAGATCACCGAGGCCATGCAGAACGTCGCCTTCGACGGCGTGACCGGCAAGGTCGCCTTCGACGAATACGGTGACACCACCAACAAGCAACTCACCGTGTACCAGGTCGAAGGCGGCGCGTGGAAGGCCGTCAAGTCCGGCACCCTCGCCGACTGACCCCACCCACACACCCATGAGCCGCGCGGGGCGCCGCACCAAAGCGCCCCGCGCGGACTTGCATCCGGTCACATTCGTCGAACATCCGAAAGTCTCGGAGGACATGCGGTGAACGAACTGCCGCAGCAGCTGGTCAACGGCCTGCTACTAGGATCCATGTACGGGCTGGTCGCCATCGGCTACACGATGGTCTATGGCATCGTCCAGCTCATCAACTTCGCCCACGGTGAAATCTTCATGCTGGGCGGCTTCGGAGCCATCACGGTCTACTTGTACGTGCTGCCCGACGGCACCACCATGTGGGTCGCACTGCCGATGATGCTCGTCGGCGGCATCATCGTCGCCGTACTCGCCGCCGTGGGAGCCGAACGACTGGCCTACCGCCCCCTGCGCACCGCCCCACGCCTGGCCCCCCTCATCACCGCCATCGGCCTCTCCCTGGCCCTTCAGCAAGCGGTGTGGGCGTGGTACCCGGACGCCAAGGAGTCCATCAACTTCCCCCAGATCGAGGGCGGCCCCTTCGAGATCGGCAACGTCACCATCCAGACCGGTGACATCTTCCTGCTCATCGCAGCCCCCATCAGCATGGCGGTCCTCGCCTACTTCGTCATGAAGACCCGCACCGGCCGCGGCATGCAGGCCACCGCACAGGACCCCGACACCGCCAAACTCATGGGCATCAACACCGACCGCATCATCGTGGTCGCCTTCGCCCTCGGCGCCGCGTTCGCCGCCGTCGGAGCCGTCGCCTACGGCCTCAAGTACGGCCAGGTCCAGTTCCGCATGGGCTTCATCCTCGGCCTCAAGGCCTTCACCGCAGCTGTCCTCGGCGGCATCGGCAACATCTACGGCGCCATGCTCGGCGGCGTCGTCCTCGGCCTCGCCGAAGCACTGTCCACGGCCTACATCGCCGACATCCCCGGCATGGCACAGTTCGGCAGCCAGTCCTGGGCCGACGTCTGGGCGTTCGTACTCCTCATCCTCGTGCTCCTGTTCAGGCCACAGGGCCTGCTCGGTGAGCGCGTGGCGGACAGGGCGTGACACCGATGACCACAAACACCACCGCCTCCCCGGCACCCACCACCAAGCACGACACCACCCCCAGGGGTCTCGTCGGCATCCCCGAGAACATCGGCCGCGCCCTCGCCACCGGCGGCGGCGTCCTCGCCGTGATCTCCGCCTTCCTCTCCTGGACCTGGACCGCCGCATTCCCCGGCAACCTCACGGTCTACGGATACCCCGGCGGCCTCCAGGTCCTCGTCCTCATCGGCGGCGCCCTCACCGCCCTGTTCGGCCTCGCCTCCTACGGCATCAAGGGCCTGCGCTGGCTCGTCCCCGCCGGCGCCGACAGCGCCCTCAAACTGGCCGCACTCGGCACCTTCGTCACCGCCTGGTTCACGATCATCGCGATCAGCGTCCAACTCGGCGGCCTGGCCAACCTCGAACCCGGCGGGTACGTCGTGGCCGTCGCCACGCTCGTCGCCCTGCTCGGCGCACTCGCCCTGCCCTTCACCCGGCCGGAACCCGAGATCGCCGACCCCGAGGACACCGCCTGGGAAAATCTGCAGCTGGGCGGCCGCAACACCTGGGCCGTCACCAAGGCCTGCTTCGCCACCGGCACCGCCACCCCGGCCCGCGCACTCCCCGCCTACGCCGAAATCCTCATCATCATCGCGGCCATGGCGCTCGGCCTGATCGTCTTCACCTACGGCATCGGCACCGAATACGACGAACTCTTCGTCGGCTTCATGCTCACCGCCGGCTTCGGCTTCGCCGCCATCGCCAAAGCCGGTCTCGCCGGCCGGGTCTCCGCGGTCACCACCAAACACCGCACGATCACCATGACCGGCGCATTCGTCGCGGCCGCCGCATTCCCCTTCACCCAGTCCGACGACCAGTACGCGACCATCGGCGTCTACATCCTGATCTTCGCCACCGTCGCCCTCGGCCTCAACATCGTCGTCGGCCTCGCCGGCCTCCTCGACCTCGGATACGTCGCCTTCCTCGGCGTCGGCGCCTACACCGCGGCCATGGTCTCCGGCTCCCCCTCCTCCCCGTTCGACATCCACCTGCCGTTCTGGGCCTCCGCCATCCTCGGCGCCGCCGTCGCCATGATCTTCGGCGTCATCATCGGCGCCCCCACCCTCCGACTGCGCGGCGACTATCTCGCCATCGTCACCCTCGGCTTCGGTGAGATCTTCCGCATCGCCGTCCTCAACATGGACGGCACCTCCGGACCCGACATCACCAACGGCTCCAACGGCATCTCCTCGATCCCGAACCTCAACATCCTCGGCTTCGACTTCGGCCAAGAGCACACCATCGCCGGATTCACCATCGCGCGATTCGCCAACTACTTCTTCCTGATGCTCTTCATCACGCTCGTCGTCGTGATCGTCTTCCGGCGCAGCAGCGACTCCCGCATAGGCCGCGCCTGGATCGCCATCCGCGAGGACGAGACAGCCGCACTCGCCATGGGCATCAACGGCTTCCGCGTCAAGCTCATCGCCTTCGCACTCGGCGCCGCCCTCGCCGGCCTCGCCGGCACCGTCCAGGCCCACGTCACCTACACCGTGACACCCGAGCAGTACCAGTTCGCCGCGGTCGTCCCGCCCAACTCGGCCTTCCTGCTCGCGGCAGTCGTCCTCGGCGGCATGGGAACCATCAGCGGCCCGCTCGTCGGCGCCGCACTGCTCTACCTCATCCCCGCCAAGCTCCAGTTCCTCGACGACTACCAGCTTTTCGCCTTCGGCCTCGCGCTCGTCCTGCTGATGCGCTTCCGCCCGGAAGGCCTCATCCCCAACCGGCGCCGCCAGCTCGAATTCCACGAAGACGCCGAAGCACCCACAGTCCTCAGCAAGGCAGGGGCCTGACCACATGACAACCGACACCACCAAGGACACCGCACCCGGCGCCACCGCCCCCGGCGAAACCGTCCTCGACGCCCGCGGCGTCACCATGCGCTTCGGCGGCCTCACCGCCGTACGCAACGTCAACCTCACCGTCAACAGCGGCGAGATCGTCGGACTCATCGGCCCCAACGGCGCCGGCAAGACGACCTTCTTCAACTGCCTCACCGGCCTCTACATCCCCACCGAAGGCGAAGTCCGCTACAAAGGCCAGATCCTGCCGCCCCAGTCCTTCAAGGTCACCGCGGCAGGCATCGCCCGCACCTTCCAGAACATCCGTCTCTTCGCCAACATGACGGTCCTGGAAAACGTGCTCGTCGGACGCCACACCCGCACCAAGGAAGGCCTCTGGTCCGCCCTCCTGCGCGGCCCCGGCTTCCACAAGGCCGAAGCCGCCTCCCGCGCACGCGCCATGGAACTCCTGGAGTTCGTCGGCCTCGACGCCAAGGCCGAACACCTCGCCCGCAACCTCCCCTACGGCGAACAGCGCAAGCTGGAGATCGCACGGGCGTTGGCGAGCGAACCCGGCCTGCTCCTCCTCGACGAGCCCACCGCCGGCATGAACCCCCAGGAGACACGAACGACCGAAGAACTGGTCTTCGCCATCCGCGACAAGGGCATCGCCGTCCTCGTCATCGAGCACGACATGCGGTTCATCTTCAACCTCTGCGACCGCGTCGCCGTCCTCGTCCAGGGCGAAAAACTCGTCGAGGGCGACAGCGCCACCGTGCAGGGCGACGAGCGCGTCGTCGCCGCCTACCTCGGCGAACCCTTCGAAGACGCACCCGGCCAGGACGAGGTCGCCGAAGTCGAGGCCGCCGAAGCACACGCCGCGCCCACGAAGGACGCCGCGCCCGGCAAGGAGAACGACCGATGACCGCACTCCTCGAAGTCGACGACCTCCGGGTCGCCTACGGCAAAATCGAAGCCGTCAAGGGGATCTCCTTCAAGGTCAACGCCGGCGAAGTCGTCACCCTCATCGGTACCAACGGCGCCGGCAAAACCACCACCCTGCGCACCCTCTCCGGCCTGCTGAAGCCGGCAGGCGGCCAGGTCAAGTTCAACGGCAAGTCACTGAAGAAAGTCCCCGCGCACGACATCGTCGCGCTCGGACTCGCCCACTCCCCCGAGGGGCGGCACATCTTCCCGCGCATGACCATCGAGGACAACCTCCGCCTCGGCGCCTTCCTGCGCAACGACAAGCCCGGCATCGAGAAGGACATCCAGCGCGCCTACGACCTCTTCCCCATCCTGGGTGAACGCCGTAAGCAGGCCGCCGGTACGTTGTCGGGTGGCGAGCAGCAGATGCTGGCAATGGGCCGCGCCCTGATGTCCCAGCCGAAGCTGCTGATGCTGGACGAGCCCTCCATGGGCCTCTCCCCCATCATGATGCAGAAGATCATGGCCACGATCGCCGAACTGAAGTCCCAAGGCACCACGATCCTGCTCGTCGAACAGAACGCGCAGGCCGCGCTCTCCCTCGCCGACCAGGGCCACGTCATGGAGATCGGCAAGATCGTCCTCTCCGGCACGGGCTCCGACCTGCTCCACGACGAGTCGGTCCGCAAGGCCTACCTCGGCGAGGACTGAGGTACGGCATCGCGTACGACGAGGCCCGCGCCCCCTTTCAGGTG
>NZ_JBHVDX010000116.1:0-30633 GCF_042802555.1 Streptomyces sp. NPDC057474
TAGTCGAGGACCTCCTCGCGGTCGGTCTCACGGCCGAGGCGCAGGCTGAGGATCGCGATCGAGACGTCGGGGACGGGGACGCGGATCGAACTGCCGGTGATCGGCGCCTTCAGGTCGGGCAGCGCCTTGGCGACGGCCGAGGCGGCACCCGTCTCGGTGATGACCATGTTGAGCGGCGCGGAGCGGCCCCGACGGTCGGCCTTGTGGTAGTTGTCCAGCAGGTTCTGGTCGTTGGTGAACGAGTGGACGGTCTCCACGTGACCGCGCAGCACCCCGAACTCGTCGTCCATCGCCTTCAGCGGCGGCACGATCGCGTTGGTGGTGCAGGACGCGCAGGACAGGATCTGCTCGTCCGGCTTGATCGTGTCGTGGTTCACGCCGTGCACGATGTTGGGGACGTCACCCTTGCCGGGCGCGGTCAGCACGACCTTGTCGATGCCGGGACGCAGGTGCGTCGACAGGCCTTCACGGTCGCGCCACTTGCCGGTGTTGTCGATGAGGATGGCGTTCTTGATGCCGTACTCGGTGTAGTCGACCTCGGACGGGTCGCCCGCGTAGATCACCTTGATCTCGTTGCCGTTGGCGTTGATCGTGCTGTTCGCCTCGTCGACCGTGATCGTGCCCTGGAACTGGCCGTGGATGGAGTCCCGGCGCAGCAGCGAGGCGCGCTTCACGATGTCCTCTGCGGCCCGCCCACCGCCGCCGCGCACGACGATGGCGCGCAGCCGCAGACCGTTGCCCGAGCCGGCCTTCTCGATCAGCAGACGGGCCACGAGGCGGCCGATGCGGCCGAAGCCGTAGAGGACGACGTCACGTCCTTCGCCGCCCTCGATCTTGTTGGCTCCCGTGGCGCCGGCGACGGCCTCGGCCGTGAACTCCGCGATCGACAGACCGCGGTCGTCGGCCCGGTAGGTCGCGGCGAGCATGCCGATGTCGATCTGGGAGGGTCCGAGGTCGAGCGTGGTGAGGGCCTGCAGGAACGGCAGGGTGTCGGTGACCGAGAGCTCCTCACCGGCGATCTGGCGGGCGAATCGGTGGGTCTTCAGGATGCTGACCACCGACTTGTTCACCAAGGAGCGGCTGTGCAGCAGGACCGTCACGTCCCGCTCACGGTGCAGCTTCCCGATGATCGGGATCATCGACTCCGCGATCTCCTCGCGGTTCTTCCATTGGGTGAACGAGTCCTCGTTGACAGTCACAGATTTATCTTTCGAGCTAGGCGGCGCTCATATGCTAACCACCCTGCTCGGAGGAGACGCACCGAGGGGGTGGACATCACGCCCGACCCCTGGCGTCGCAGCCGTACCGCTCTACTCCTGTCATGTCTATGCCAGTTCAGCATTCTGCTTGAAGTTCGACATACCGAATTCATGTGGAGGGTGAGAGGGATGACGACGACCGCAACGGCGTATGACGACTTCGAGGTGGGGCCGTCGGCCGACGGGCGGGTCACATATCGAGCTGCGGTTCGACGGGGTGTACCAGAACGCGGACGTCTGGCTGAACGGGAAGCACCTCGGATTCCATCCCGACGGCTACACGTCCTTCGCCTACGGCCTGACCCCGCACCTCGATCCGACGGGCGCGAACGTGCTCGCCGTCCGCGTCGACAACAGCGGCCGCAACAGCAGCCGCTGGTACGCGGGCTCGGGGATCTACCGGCACGCGTGGCTGACGGTGACCGGCCCCGTGCGCAGCCCCCTCTGCGGCGTGCACGTGACGACACCCGAGGTGAGCACCGGCCGGTCGGTCGCCCGCGCCGAAGGTGTCGGTCGCGAACCTCGGGGCGCGGCCCTCGTCGTCGGCCGTGCGTGTGACGGTCCTCGACCCGCGCGGAAGGACCGTGGCCGTCCGCCGGGCGCCCGCGCGGAGCGTCGAGCCGGGCGCGACGGCCGTCTCGGCGCTCGACCTCCCGGTCAAGCGGCCGGCGCTGTGGTCCATGGACGCCCCGAACCTCTACACCGCTCGCGCCGAGGTACTCGTCGACGGCGAGGTCGTCGACGCGGTGACCACCACCTTCGGGATCCGCTCCCTGGCGTGGAACGGCGAGGCCGGCCTCCTGCTCTACGGCGAGCCGGGCAAGGTGGTGGACGGCAACGTCCACCACGACCACGGCCCGATGGGCGCCGTCGCACTCGACCGCTCGGAGGAACGCCGCGTCGAGATCCTCAAGGAGGCCGGCTTCAACTCGATCCGTACGGCCCACAACCCGCCGACCCCGGCCCTGCTCGACGCCTGCGACCGACTGGGCGTGCTGGTGATGGACGAGTTCTTCAAGGTGTGGGACACCGGAAAGAACCCCGACGACCACTCGGTGCACTTCGCCGCATGGTGGGAGCAGGACCTGACGAGCACGGTCCTCAGGGACCGCAACCACCCCAGCGTGTGATGTGGTCGCTGGGCAACGAGATCACCGACCGGACCAACGGCCACCGGGGTGCCCAACCGGCGGCGCTGCTGCGCACCCTCGACACCACCCGACCCGTCACCCTGGGCGGCGGCTCCACCCATTCGCCGGACGACCCGTCCTGGAACTACGTCGACATCGGCGACGTCGGTCGGCGTCGGCAACGGCAACCCGCACAACGTCGACAGCTTCAAGCGACCCGCCCGCTGGACCTGGCACGGCAAGGCCCTGGTGATCCTCCGCCCGGCGAAGCGGCCGGGCCGCCTCACCCTCACCGCGACATCCTCGGGCCTGCGTCCGGCGACCCTCGCGCTACCGGTCCGACGCCGGCGCTCATGAAGAGCCGGCCGGACCGTCACCATGACTACGCGCCGCCGTCACCCAGTTCGCCACGGACCTGCAAAGCGGCCAGCGCGGCCCGCGAGGTGACGCCCGTCTTGCGGTAGATGCGGGATAGGTGGGTCTCTACCGTACGCGGGCTGATGAAGAGCCGCTCGGCGATGGCGGGACTGGTCAGGCCCTTCGCGACGAGGGCGGCGATCTCCCGCTCTCGCGGGGACAGCACGGCCAGTTCCACGGAGGTCGCTTCCTGCGACGGCGTGCCAGCGTCTGCGCCCACACCCGCACCTGCGCCTGGATTCGGCCCTGCGCCCGCACCCGGCCCTGCGCCCGCACCCGGCCCTGCGCCCGCACCCGGCCCTGCGCCCGCACCCGGCCCTGCGCCCGCACCCGGCCCTGCGTCCGGACCTACACCCGCACCCGGACCTACACCCGCACCCGGACCTACACCCGCGCCCGGACCCGCACCCGCGGGTGAGCCCGCACCCGCGGGTGAGCCCGCACCCGGCTCCCCGCCCGCCGTCTCCGTTTCGACGAAGACGGCCGGGCGGATCGCGTCCGCGAGGCCGGCCAGCAGGTGGGCTTCGCCCTCGGTGCTCAGCCGCAGGGCGCGCTCCCACATGGCGCGGGCGCGGGCCGTGCGCCCCGCCGACGCGGTCAGGGGCGCGCCCATCAGCAGGGTCTGCGCCTCCCACAACCGGCCCCCGCCCCGGGCCGTCTCCTGGACGGCCTGTTCGAACAGGTCGGCCGCGGCCGCGACATCACCGTCGGCCAGCGGCACATGCGCCCGGCTGCGCAACGCGGACGCCCGTTGCGCCACGAGACCGAGCCGCTCCGCCTCCTTGCGGGCGCGGTCCGCCCAGTGCCGGGCCTCGTCGTGGTCCCCGGCGACGACGGCGGCGGTGACCAGGATCTCGATGAACAGCGGCCGCATGCTCGGCTGCAGACCGCTGAGGTCCTCCCCGCCTGCCCGGAGCACGGCGGCCCGGGCCCGCGCCGGATCACCGGCGTGGAGCGCGGCGTACCCGAGCATGCACCAGGCGATGGACGCCCACCAGCGGGTGCTGGAACCGGCCCGCGCGACGGCCTCCTCGGCGACGGCCAACGCACCGCCGTCGCCCGGCGGGAGCGCGGGGATCAGCGCCTGGGCCTTGGACGCCAGCACGAAGGCGAGCAACTCGTCGCTGCCGATGCCCCGGGCGATCGTCTCCGCCTCCTCGGCGAGTTCGACGGCCGGCCCCAGCCGCAGCGTCATGACCTGGATGTGGGACCGGCACAGCAGCAGATGCGGCACCACATAGAGCAGGCCGCCCCGGCGGGCGACGGCGAGCCCGCGCTCGGCATGCCGTTCGGCGTCGGCGTACCGTTCGAGAAAGGCCTCCGCCCAGCTGAGCCGGGCCAGCGGTTCACACAGGCCTGCGAGATCCTGGTCGGTGAGGGAGTCGATGAGTGCGGCGGCCCGGTCGGCGGCGTCGGCGGCGATCACCGTGTTGCCCTCGTACGCCTCCCCGAGCGCGGTGACGGCGAGTGCGCCCGCCTCCGCGACCTCGTCGCCCAGCGACCGGGCCAGCTCCAGGGTGCGGGCCACGTCGTCGCGTACGTCCGGGTAGGAGCTGGCGTGCGGGGCGGACGAGCCCAGTTCCAGGCCGAGTTGGATGGTCTCGGCGGGGGAGAGGTCGGCGCCCCGGGCCAGTTCGCGGCGCAGCAGGGCTATGGCCTCCGCGTACCGGCCGAGGTGGCGCTCCATGACCGCGCACAGGGTGACGGCCGAGGCACGTACGCCGTCGTCGGTGCCCGGCGGCGACAGGCTGATCACCTCGTGCAGCAGGTCCCGGCTCTCCCGCAGCCCGCCGCAGGCGCCGAGCGCCTCGGCCCGCCGCAGCATGAGCTCGCGGCGCGCCGCCCCGTGTGCCGGCCGCTCGGGCAGGTGCGTGAGGGCGACGCCCAACCAGTGGGCGCTGCTCGCGGGTGCGGTCGCGGCGGCCTGCTGGGCGGCCTCGGTGAGGACGGTCACGGCGTATGGGTCCCAGCCGGTCAGCGACCGCTCGACGTGGTGCGCCCGCTCGGTGACCGGCGCCCCGACCCGGGCCAGTTCGGCCGCCGCGAGATGGTGCATACGGGTGCGCAGCGTGGGATCGGTGGTGTCGTGGACGAGGGCCCGCAGCACTGGATGCCGCAGTGCCCAGCGGCCGTCGGGCCCCGGCCGCGCGAGATCACGGGCGGTCAACTCCCGGAAGTCCGCGTCGAGTTCGCTTTCGAGGCGGCCGGTGACGGCTGCCACCAACGCGGGTGCCGCGTGGTCGCCGAGCACGGCCACGGCCTGGACCGTCCCGCGCTGGCTGTCGGTGAGCGGGGTCAGCTCGTCCAGGAGCAGCGAGCTGAGCCCCGCGGGTCTGCCCGCTTGGAGCAGTGCGAGGAAGTACAGGGGGTTGCCCTCGCTGGCCGTGTACAGCTCGGCGGCGAGACCGGCCGGCCGGTCGGGGGCGAGCGCCGCAAGACAGGCGCTCCGGTCCAGGGGGCCGAGTTCGAGACGCAGCACCGTCCCGGCCTCCACGCCCCGGGTGAGCGAGGCGGCGAGCCGGGGCGAGGTCTGCCGTTCGCGGCGCGCCACCACGATCACCACGGGGGCGCGCCGCGGCGGGTGCCGTACGAGATGGTCGAGCAGTTCCAGGGACGCCGGATCCGCCCAGTGCACGTCGTCGAGGGCCACCACGAGGCCGTTGCCGGTCCGCGCGATCCGGGCGAGGAAGGCCGCCGCCGCGCGTTGCAGGGCGAAACGGTCCATGGTGTGGACCTCGGCGAGCGGCGAGGGTATCCCGGTCTCGATGTCGAGGTCCGCGAGGGCGTCGGCGAGGGGCTGGTAGGGCAGATGCTGCTCGTACTCGGTCGCCCGGCCGCGCAGCACCGTCATGCCCCGGTCCCGCGCCCGCGCGCAGAACTCCGACACCAGCCTGCTCTTGCCGATGCCCGCCGCGCCGGTGACATCGACGACCGTCGACCCGTGGCCGTTCACCGTGGGCGCGTGGCCGGTCACAGTCGGCGCGTGGCCGGTCGCCGTCGCCCCTTGGCCGGTCCCCGTCAGCCCGTCGAGCACCTCGGTGAGCCGTGCCAGCTCGGTCTCCCGGCTCACCAGCGGAGCCACGTCCCACGGCAATGCGATTCCCCCCGAAGCCGGCCCCAGACCGTCCCGGGGCCAATCCGGAGGTTCCTGATCGCGAACCTCCGGCCGATTCTCGAAGATTGTACGTAGGTCCCGACATGTGGGCGCCCGCTCTCCGCACCCGTACGAGTGCCACCTTGACGCCCCTGACCGGCGCACCTAGGTTCCCCTCGACGCGATCAGCATGACCGGACGGACAGGTCCGCGATCAGACAGGCAGGTCGACGATGACGGACTCCGACGCCCGCGACGGCAGCGCCGCCGTCCGACCGCTCCAGGTGGAGACCCACGGCCTGGACGTGATCGGCGACGCCGACCGCAAGGGCACCCCACGCACCCTCTTCTGGCCCTGGTTCGGCGCCAACGTCTCCATCCTCGGCATGAGTTACGGTGCCTTCGCGCTCGGCTTCGGCATCTCCTTCCGGCAGGCCCTGGCCGCCGGAGTCGTCGGCATCGTCTTCTCGTTCCTGCTCTGCGGCTTCGTCGCGGTCGCCGGCAAACGCGGTTCGGCCCCGACGATGGTGCTCAGCCGCGCCGCGTACGGGGTGCGCGGCAACCGGCTGCCCGCGGTCGTCTCCTGGCTGCTCACGGTCGGCTGGGAGACCGTACTGTGCGCGCTCGCCACCATGGCCACCGCCACCGTCTTCCGCCGCCTCGGCACGGGCGGCGGCACCGGGACCAAGGTGATGGCCCTCGTCCTGGTCGCCTCACTGGTCGTGGTGGTCGGCGTGATGGGCTTCGACCTGATCATGCGGTTCCAGACCGTCGTCACCGTGGTCACCGGAGTGCTGACGGTCGTCTACGTCGCGCTCGTCGCCGACCACATCCACTGGTCCGCCGTCAGCGCCGTACCGGCCGGTTCCGCCCAGGAGTTCATCGGCGCCCTCGTCTTCCTGATGACCGGCTTCGGCCTCGGCTGGGTCAACGCAGCGGCCGACTACTCCCGCTATCTGCCGCGCGACTCCTCCGGCCGGGGCGTCGTCGGCTGGACCACCTTCGGCGCCTCGCTCGCCCCGCTGCTCCTGCTGGTCTTCGGTCTGCTCCTCGCGGGCTCCTCCGCCGACCTCGACGAAGCCATCGCCCTCGACCCGATCGGCGCGCTGACCACGCTCCTGCCCACCTGGTTCCTGGTCCCGTTCGCCGCCGTCGCCGTGTTCGGCCTGGTCGGCGGCGCCGTCCTCGACATCTATTCCTCCGGCCTCGCCCTCCTCGCGGCCGGTCTGCGCGTACCGCGCCCCCTGGCGGCACTCGTCGACGGTGTGCTGATGATCGCGGGCGCCGTCTACATCGTGTTCTTCGCCGACGACTTCCTCGGCCCCTTCATCGGCTTCCTCACCACCCTCGGTGTCCCCATCGCCGCCTGGTGCGGCGTCATGCTCGCCGACCTCATGCTGCGCCGCCGTGACTACACCGAGGCCGACCTGTTCCGCCCGAACGGCCGCTACGGCGACATCCCGCCCGGCCCCCTCCTCCTCACCCTCGCCGCCACCGCCCTCGGCTGGGGCCTCGTCACCAACTCCACCGCGGGCTGGCTCGACTGGCAGGGCTATCTGCTCGGCCCCCTCGGCCTCGGCGGCAAGACCGGCGACTGGGCCTACGCCAACCTGGGCGTCCTGCTCGCCCTGGCGGTCGGCTTCCTCGGCACGCTGCTCCTGTCGCGGAGGCGGGTACGGGCGCAGGAGGGACGAGCTTGAACACGCTTGCCTCGCCGGGCCTGCTCGCCGTCATCGACATGCAACGCGTGTTCGCCGAGCCCGACAGCCCCTGGGCGGCCCCGCGCTTCGACGAGGCCGCGGCAGGCGTACGACATCTGCTGCCGGCCTTCGACGAACGGGTGGTGTTCACCCGTTTCATCGCCCCGGCGCGGCCGGAGGGCGCCTGGCGGGCGTACTACGACCAGGCGCCCTTCGCGCTGCGGCCACCCGACGCACGCCTGTGGCAACTGGTCGACGAACTCGCCGACGAGGCAAGGGACTTGGTCGACGCCCCGACCTTCGGCAAATGGGGCCCGGAGCTGGCCGCCCGCCTGGGAACGGACGGGCGGCTGGTCCTGGCCGGGGTCAGCACCGACTGCTGTGTGCTGTCCACCGCCCTTGCCGCTGCCGACGCGGGCGTCGAGGTGCTGGTGGTCGCCGACGCCTGCGCGGGAGCGGACGACGAGTCGCACGCCAAGGCCCTGCATGTGCTGGACCTGTACCGGCCGCTCGTCCGGGTCGTGACCGTCGACGAGGTCCTCGGTCAGTCGCGGCCCGAACCCCGGTAGAGGTCCAGCTCCCCGTCCAGCTCCAGGGCGAGCACGGTCGCGTACGGGTCGAGGTCGGCCTCTTCGGGGGCGTCGATCCAGGTCACGCCAGGTACGGCGTCCAGGCCGCCGATCACCCGACGGCCCAGCTCGGTGCCCGTGCCGAGGACGGTGACCTTCTTGACGGGATTGCGCAGCCCCCGCACCGCCACGGACTCGCGCGGCACGTCGAAGCACGTCAGATACAGGGTGCGCCGGTCGGCGGAGAGGGTGCTGGGGCCGTAGTGGTGCCCGGCGGGCAGCCCGGCGACCGTCCCGTACACGGCCTCGGAGTGCCGCCCGATCCACGCGCCGAGCCCTTCCAGCCGCTCGACCTGCTCGGCGGGGATCGTCCCGTCCGCCCTCGGCCCGACGTCCAGCAGCAGATTGCCGCCCATGCCGATCGTCTCGGCGAAGTAACGCACCAGCTGCCGCACCGACTTGTAGTTGTGGTCCGTGTGCTGGAAACCCCATGAGTCGTTGATGGTCAGGCACAACTCCCAGGGCCCGTCGGGTGATTCGAGCGGCACCCCCTGCTCCGGGGTGGCGTAGTCGCCGTGGCTGAGCATGCGGGCGTTCAGAATGGTGTCCGGGTTCTCCGCGAGGATCAGCTCGGCCAGCTCCCGTATTCGCCACTGCTGTTCGGTGCGCTCCCACTCGCCGTCGAACCACAGCAGATCGGGGCGGAACCGCTCGGCCAGCTCGCCGACCTGGCCGTCCCGGTAGGCGAGGTAGCGGTCCCAGGCCGCCGGGTCCTCCTCGCCGTGCGCGGCGTGCGAGTAGGGGTTGGCGTCGTTGCCGCCCGGGTGCTGGTCCGTCCACTGGTCGATCTCGGGGTGGCGGATGCTGGCGTAGTCCGGGTGGTTCCAGTCGGAGTGCGAGTAGTAGAGGCCCACCTTGAGGCCATGCTCGCGCAGCGCGTCGACGTATCCGGCGATCAGATCCCGGCCCGCAGGGGTGCGCCGGACGACGCTCAGGTCGCCCTGGGCGGTGTCCCACAGGGCGACGCCGTCGTGGTGGCGTGCGGTGAGCACCGCGTACTTGGCACCTACCCGGGCGAACAACCCGGCCCAGGCCGCGGGGTCGTACGCGGACGCGGTGAAGCCGTCGAGCTGTTTCATGTACTGCTCGTGCGTCACCTCGCCCCAGTAGAAGGACCAGGACTCCGGCACCCCGTCCACGGCGTAGATGCCGTAGTGGATGAAGATGCCCAGCTTGGCGGCGGGAAACCAGGGTTGCATGGTCATACGGCCACGCTAGGCGCAGGGCCCTGGCGGGCGCGTGGGCGCCGGTCACCACCACTGGTTCATTTTCACCCCGAGACGCTTTGGTGATTCATCCGCCGCGCGATCCCTTTACGTGGCTGTCATGTCCCTGTAGCTTCCGCGCTGCAAGGAGTTTCAGGAAATTGCCGGTTCTTCTTGCAGATCGCCCTGCGGTCAACTCCCCACATCCCGACCCGTATTGGAGGCGCCATGAGCCCGCACCGGAGACGCCCATGAGGCGTACACCCCACTACCGGCTGCGACGCCCCTCGATGGCGTTCCTGGTGGCGACCGGCCTGCTCGGCACGCTCGCGGTAGTCCCGGAAGCCAGTTCTGCCCCCATGGAGCGGACCGCCGCCGAGGCCAACACGGCGACCGTTTTCTACTACACGAAGACCAAGAACTGGTCCTCCACCTACCTCCACTACGCCCCCGACGGCGGCTCCTGGACCACCGTGCCCGGCACCGGGATGGAGACCGCCTGCACGGACTGGGTGAAGAAGACCGTCGACCTCGGCACGGCCACCGGTCTGGCGGCCACCTTCAACAACGGCAACGGCACCTGGGACAACAACGGCGGCGCCAACTACGCCCTCGGCACGGGCAGTATCACCGTCAAGGACGGGGTCGTCGCCCACAGCGACCCCTGCGCCGGCACCGACCCGGTCGAGGGCAACAAGGCGACCGTCTACTACTCGACCGCGGCGACCGGCTGGACCACCTCCAACATCCACTACGCGCCCACCGGCGGCTCCTGGACGACCGCGCCCGGCGTGGGCATGGAATCCGCCTGCACCGGCTGGTGGAAGAAGACCCTCGACATCGGCACGGCCACCTCTCTCAAGGCGGCCTTCAACAACGGCAACGGCACCTGGGACAACAACAACAGCGCCGACTACACGATCCCGACCGGTACGACGACGGTGAAGGACCGCACGGTCACCCAGGACGCCAAGAACCCCTGTGCGGCGGAGGAACCCGACACCGAGGCGCCGACCGCCCCCACCAAGGTCACCGCGAGCGCCACCCACACCTCGATCGTCGTGAGCTGGGACGCCTCGACCGACAACAAGGGCGTCACCAAGTACCAGGTCACGCGCACCGGCGGCACCAAGGGCACGACCGTCACCGACATCGGATCAACAGTCCTCTCCGACACGGGACTTGAGGAGAAGACCGCCTACACGTACACGGTGAAGGCGGTGGACGCCGCCGGCAACACCTCGGCCCCCTCCGCCGAAGCCAAGACGACCACCGGCGACACGGCTCCCGAACCCGCCTCCGGCACCCCCCTCGGCACCGACCCCCGCAAGGACCCCATCTACTTCGTCCTCACCGCCCGCTTCTACGACGGCGACGGCTCCAACAACCGGGGCGGCAGCCAGCACACCAAGTCCGGCAACGCGGCCAACGGCGACCCCATGTTCCGGGGCGACTTCAAGGGCCTGGTCGACAAACTCGACTACATCAAGGCGCTCGGCCTCTCGGCGGTGTGGATCACGCCGGTGGTCCTGAATCGCTCCGACTACGACTACCACGGCTATCACGGCTACGACTTCTACGAGGTGGATCCGCGTCTGGAGTCGGCCGGGGCCTCGTACCAGGACCTGATCAACGCGGCCCACGCCAAGGGCATGAAGATCTACCAGGACGTCGTCTACAACCACAGCTCCCGCTGGGGCGCCAAGGGCCTGTTCGCACCGACGGTGTACGGCGTCCGGGACTCCCAGTGGAGCTGGTACTACGACGAGAGGAACGAGGGCTTCGAGTACGACGGCCTGACCGTCGAGCCCAAGTCCGGGAAGTCGTACTACAACGGCGACATGTGGTCGACGGCCGAGCCGACCGGCAACACCTGTGTCAACTGGGGCAAGCCCACCGGCGGCAAGAGCGCCGAAGGGTACACGCTCTACAACTGTCAGTGGCCGAGCCCCACTTCGGGCATGTTCCCCAAGGTGTACTACCACCAGTGCTGGATCGGGAACTGGGAGGGCGAGGACGCCCGCTCCTGCTGGCTGCACGAGGACCTCGCCGACTTCAACACCGAGAACACGGCTGTCCAGAACTACCTGATCGGCGCTTACGACAAGTACATCGACATGGGCGTCGACGGCTTCCGCCTCGACACGGCCGTCCACATCCCGCGCGTCACCTGGAACCGCCGCTTCCTGCCCGCCATCCAGGAACGGGTCACCCAGAAGTTCGGCGCGGAGGCCGCGAAGAACTTCTTCGTCTTCGGCGAGGTGGCGGCCTTCGTCAACGACAAGTGGAACCGGGGCTCGGTCAACCACTCGGCGCAGTTCTACACCTGGAAGGAGCGCAAGGAGTACAGCGCCGACGACGAGAAGGCGGCCCTCGAGCAGTTCGACTACGAGAACGGCCTCGGCACCGGCAACCAGCCGACGTCCACCAACGCCTTCCTGAACGGGAACAGCTATCACACACCGGACCACAGCCGGTTCTCCGGGATGAACGTCATCGACATGCGCATGCACATGAACTTCGGCGACGCGCAGAACGCCTACGGCAACGGCAAGGACTCCGACGACAGCGTCAACGACGCCACGTACAACGTGGTCTACGTCGACAGCCACGACTACGGCCCCAACAAGTCGAGCAACCGCTACAGCGGCGGCACCGACGCCTGGGCCGAGAACATGGCCCTGATGTGGACCTTCCGCGGCATCCCGACGCTGTACTACGGCTCGGAGATCGAGTTCCAGAAGGGCCAGAAGATCGACTGCGGGCCGACGTGCCCGCTCGCCACAACCGGACGCGCCTACTACGGCGACCATCTCACCGGATCCGTCACCGCCCCCGACTTCGGCAAGGTCGACTCGGCGAGCGGCCAGGTCGCCACCACCCTGTCCCAGCCGCTGGTCAAGCACCTTCAGCGACTCAACCAGATCCGCCGAGCGATCCCCGCCCTGCAGATGGGCCAGTACTCCACCGACGGCATCAGTGGCCAGATGGCGTTCAAACGCCGCTACACCAGTGGTTCGACCGACAGCTTCGCCCTCGTCACCGTCACCGGCGGCGCCACCTACACCGGTATCCCGAACGGCACCTACCGGGACGCCGTCACCGGCGACGTGAAGGCCGTCTCCAACGGCACGCTGAGCGTCGGGGCACCCGGCAAGGGCAATCTGCGGGTGTACGTGCTCAACGGGCCCGGCAAGATCGGCGGCGACGGTCCGTACCTGAAGTGAGCGCTACTTGGCGTCATCCGATGGGTCCACCGAGGCCCCGCCGGGAGTTGAAGCACCTGTGTCACACACCGACGTCCCCACACGTCCGGAGACACAGTGATCGCCGTTCCCGAACCGGACCTCACCGAACGTGAACTCGTGGAGCGGGCCGTGACACTGCGGCCCGCTCTGCTCGAACGGCAGTCACAGACCGAGGAGTCGCCCCCCGAGAAGCCCGACGACCCACCCGGCCCGTTCGTGGTGTTCTTCGCCCCGCGCTATGAGCGGATGCAGCGCTGTTTCCGGGACGCGGCCACGTCCTGGACCCACGTCGGAGCGAACATGGCCGAGCCCCTGGCCAGGCGCGTCGGCCGCGACCGCCTCGGCCACCCCTCGGACGACATCGCCCTCATCCCCTGACCCCCGATCCCCGCCCTCCTGATCCCCTTCAGCCCCGCGAAACTCACATGCATCGGTCAGGCACAGGAATGCCCGCGCCCCTGTCGGGTACGCGAGGGAAACGCGCCCGGGACGGACGCCGTCCCGGCGGCCTTTTCCATCACTACCTGGGATCTTCCATGGACATATCCGACAACGGCCACCACGCGCCCCAGGCCGCCACACCGGCCCAGCGCGCGCTGACCGCGCTCGCCTTCGACACCCACGACACGGCCG
Source organism: Streptomyces sp. NPDC057474 (assembly GCF_042802555.1). Taxonomy (NCBI): domain Bacteria; kingdom Bacillati; phylum Actinomycetota; class Actinomycetes; order Kitasatosporales; family Streptomycetaceae; genus Streptomyces; species Streptomyces sp. NPDC057474. Next base: position 13,316 of record NZ_JBHVDX010000116.1, read on the forward strand.
CGCTGAATACGCTCGCCGACAGTGACGTGCTGATTCCCGTGCCGGACGACGCCGACGAGGCGGCCGTGAGCGATCCGACGGCCGTGGCGCTGCCCGTCCTGGAGCAGCCGGGCGGCGAACAGATCGTGCCGGTCTTCACGTCGGAACCCGCGATGGCCGAACTCCTGCCCTATGTGTCGCGCTACCGTCTGGTCCCCCTGGGTGCTCTCGCCTCCCAGTGGCCGGCCGACGCCGACCTGTCCCTCACCATCGACGCGGGCTCCCCGCACGGCCTCACCCTCGACGCCCACGACGTGGGCACCCTGCTGGGAGGACACGGGATCTGACCCGCACGAACAACGGACGAGGACACGGACGAGGACAACGGACGAGGACAACGGACGAAACAACGGACGAGGGAACGGCCCCCACGGCCCTCACAGCCCCTTGCCGGGGTTGAGGATCCCGTGCGGGTCGAACACCTCCTTGATCCGTCGCTGCAGCCCGTGGGCGGCGGGCCCCAGCTCCTCGGCCACCCACTGCCGCTTCAGCACCCCCACCCCGTGCTCCCCGGTCAGCGTGCCGCCCAGCCGCAGGGCCAGCGCGAAGATCTCGCCCGCCGCCTCCCAGGCGGCGTCCGGCAGCTCCCGCAGCGCCGGGTCCACGACGACGATCGGGTGGAGGTTGCCGTCGGCCGCGTGCGCGATCGTGAACACCGGCACGTCGTGCCGTACGGAGATCGCGCGGATCTCCCGGACCGCCTCCGCGAGACGGGAGCGCGGCACCACGATGTCCTCGATCAGTGGCCGCCCCAGCCGCTCCAGCGCGGGCAGCGCCAGTCGCCGCGCGGCCAGCAGGGACTCCGCCTCGACCCGGTCGCAGGTCGTCTCCACCGTCGCCGCCAGCGGCGCGACCACCCGGGCGACCGCCTCGGCCTCCACGGCAGCCCCCACCCCGTCGCACTGCACCACCAGCAGGGCCGCGCCCCGCTCCCGCAGCGCCGGATCGATCGCGTGCAGCACCGGCCCGTCGACCAGCTCCGCGAGCGCCGGCACGACACCGGCCCGCTGGATCGCGTACGAGGCCTCGGCCGCCGCCTCGAAGGTGTCGAAGTACGCGGCGAGCGTGGCCGTCGCCAGCGGCACGGGCCGCAGCCGCAGCGTCGCCGACGTGATCACCGCGAGAGTGCCCTCCGACCCGGTGAGCAGGGCCGTCAGGTCGTAGCCGGTGACCCCCTTGACCGTACGGCGGCCCGTGCGCACCACCGTGCCGTCCGCGAGCACCGCCTCCAGACCCAGCACGCTGTCCCGGGTCACCCCGTACTTGGCGCAGCGCAGCCCGCCCGCGTACCGCAGACCGTGCTCACCCGCTGCCCGGTCCAGCTCGGCGGTGATCACACCGGGTTCGACGACCGCGAGCTGGTCGTCCGCCGACAGCTCCAGGATCCGGTTCATCCCGCAGAGGTCCAGGACGAGCGATCCCTCGCCCGCGCCGGCCCCGCCCGACAGGCCGGTGCCGGCGCCGCGCGGCACCACCGGCACCCGCAGGGCGTGCGCATGCCGCAGGGTCACGGTGACGTCCTCGGTCCGCCGGGCGTGCACCACGGCCAGCGGACCCCCGACCGGCCGGGCACCGGAGCGGTCGGTGGTGTACGCGGCGAGCGCGGCCGGGTCGGTGGTGAGCCGGTCGAGCGGCAGATCGCGGGCGAGCAGCCCGAGGAGCCGCGCCGACACGGTCGTCTCCGGCGCCGCCGTCACAGGCCCAGCGCCTTCGCCCCGATCGCCGACAGCGCGATGTCGGCCTGCGGCGCGTGCACCGGCGCGCACTGGATGTCCCGGAAGTGACGCTCCAGCGGATTGCCCCGCGCCAGCCCTGGATTGCCGAGCAGCCGCACGGCCAGCTCCACCGCCCGCACTCCGTGCCGGTCCGCCAACACCCGTGCTCCCAGGGCCTGTTCGGGCGGGTACGAGGAGTCGCCCGCGTCGACCTTCGCCGCACCCCCGAACACCAGCTCCTCGGCCGCCGTCAGCAGCACCTCGATCTCCCCGGCGGCCGCCCGGAAGCGTTCCGTACGGGCCACCGGATGCCCGAGATTGGCGGGCACCCGCTCGTGGGCGAACGTGTGGAAGAACGCCTGCGCGGCCCGCGCCACACCCAGGTACAGCGCGGCCAGCGGGAGATGGACCGCCGCGCCCGCCCGGTTGTCCTGCTCGGCGGCGGGTCCGTACGGCGCGAGCCCGATGACATGCTCGTACGGCACCTCCACCTCATGGAACGTCACGTCGTGACTGCCGCTGGCCCGCAACCCCAACTGGTCCCAGTTTCCGGCGATCTCAATGCCGCACGAGCCGCCGGGCACCAGGAACGTGCCCACGCGTGGCTCGGCCTCGTCGGTGGTCGCCCACACCAGGAACCAGCCCAGCCCCTCCGCACCCGTCACGAAGCGCTTGACGCCGCTGACCGCCCAGCCGTCGCCCGTACGCCGGGCACGTGTCGCGGGGAGCCCGCCCCGGGCGGGGGACCCCAACTCGGGCTCCACACGAGCGTGGTTGATCAGCACCGGCCGCTCCTCGGACTCCTTGAGGACCCGCCCGTACAACTCCTCCGGCCAGTGCGGCTGCGCGGCCTGGCGGGCGTGCGCGACGAGCGTCATCGCCGAGATCAGCGCGACGGACGGATCGCCCTGCCCGAGCGCGTGCAGGATGCGGGCCGTCTCCTCCAAGCCCGCGCCCCGGCCGCCGTACCGCTCCCCGACAGTCGCCGTGAGCAGTCCGGCCGCATGCGCGACCTGGAGGGACTCGGCGGGGAAGTGCCCGGCCCGGTCGTACCCGGGTGCCAGCTCGGCGAGACGGTGGATCACCTGTCGATGGTTGCTCACAGAACCTTCTTCAGATCGGCGTTCAGTTCGGTCGTCCAGAACGACTTCACGTCCAACTTCCCCTTCAGCTCGCCCAGTTCGGTGAACGCGTCGGCGACCTTCTGCTGCGAGGCGATCGTGTCGTCGCCGACCGTCCGGGCCGCCGTCGGCCGCTGGGCCTGCGCGTCGAGCAGATCCTTCTTCGCCTGGGCGAGGGGCTGGTGCGTGGCCTCGGCGGTGATCTCCGCGAAGCCGTCCTCGTGCCCGTCGCGGACGTACGCGTACGCCCGCGTGATCCGAGCGATCAGATCGGCGACCGCCGCCTTCCGCGCGGGGCTCGTCAGCACGCTCTCCTTGGCCGACCACAGGAAGTTGCCCGACAGGATGTCCTTGCCGGAGCCGACCCTTGTGGCGCCCTGCTGGTGCGCGGTGATGACCGACGTGCCGTAGGAGGCGAAGGCGTCGATGCCGCCGCCGTTGAGGGCGGCGAGGCCGTCGTTGGGCAGCAGCGGCTTGGCGTCGATGTCGGACCACTTCAGGCCCGTCTGCTTCAGTAGTTCGTACAGGAAGTAGTGGGCGGTGGTGTTCTGTACATAGCCGACCTTCTTGCCCTTCAGGCCGGCGATGTCGGTGACCTTCGACCCCTTGGGGACGACGACCTCCTGATTGAGCGTGGCGGCGCGCTGCACGGCGACGACCTTGAAGTTCGGGTCGCCGTCGGCCGCCGCGAAGACCGGCGGGATCTCACTGGAGGACGCCAGATCCAGGGCCCCGGCACGGATCGCCTGAAGCTGCAGGTCACCGCCCTGGAAGAGACTCCACTTGACCTCGTACGGAGTGTCGTCGAGGCCCGCGTACTTGAGGATCGCCTCCTCGTTCTTCCAGCCGGTGGCGCCGACTCTCAGGGTCACGGACGACAGATCGGACGAGGACGACGACGAGGACTCGGCCTCGGCGGAGGAGCCGCACGCCGCAGTGAGCATCAGGAACAGAGCGGCGGCGGACGTGCGCAGGGTGCGCTGGAACATGGGATCTCCATGAGGGTGTCGGTGACCGGTGGAGGTCAGGCGGCCCGGGCGGTGGCGGCCCGGTGGGCGAGTTCCTGCCGGACCAGCGGCAGGACATGGCGGGCGTAGTCGATGGCGTCGTTCAGCGGGTCGTAGCCCCGGATCGACAGCAGGTCGCAGCCGATGTCGACGTAGTCGAGCAGCGCCTTGGCGACCGTCTCCGGGGTGCCGACGAGGGCGGTCGAGGCCCCGGCCGCGTTGGTGGCGACCGCCGGAGCGGTCCACAGGCAGCGGTCGTGCACCTCCCCGCGCTCGGCGATGTCCAGCAGACGCTGCGAGCCGACGTTCGCCGGGCGCCCACTGGTCCGGTAGTGCCGGAACGCGTCCGACGAGGCCGACTCCGCCCTCAGCACACCCAGCGTGCGGTGCGCCTTCTCCCAGGCCAGCTCCTCGGTCGGCGCGATGATCGGCCGGAACGACACCCAGATACGCGGATGGGGGCGCCCGGCGGCATCCGCGACCGTGTTCACGGCGGCGATCTGCTCCGCCGTCTCCTTCAGCGGCTCGCCCCACAGCCCGAAGATGTCTCCCTGCTGCCCACCCACCCGGTAGGCGTCCTGCGAAGATCCGCCCACCGAGACCGGGACCAGCCCGTTCACCGGCTTCACATCGGAGTGGTAACCCTCGAACCGGAAGTACTTGCCCTCGTGCGAGACGGGCCCGTCGGCCGTCCACACCTTCCTGAGCACCTGGATGTATTCGTCCGAACGCTCGTACCGCTCCGCCTTGTCGAGGTAGTCACCCTCCCGCCGCTGCTCCTCGTCACTGCCCCCGGAGATGATGTGCAGCGACAGCCTGCCGTCGCTGATCTGGTCCAGGGTCGCGAGAGCGCGGGCCGCGTGCGTGGGAAAGATGACGCCCGGCCGGTGGGCCAGGATCGGGCGGACGCGCTCGGTGTGCGTGGCCACGAACTGGGCCAGCTGGAGCGCGTCCGGGGACGCCGAGTGGTAGGCGACCAGGGTGTGGTCGAAGCCGCCGTCGTCCAGGGCGCGGGCGTACCTGCGCACGTAGTCGGGGTCGAAGCCGGTACGCGCGCTCGACGCGGGCCCGTTGACACCGGGGGCGGTGTGGACGGCGCTGATGAATTCCACGGGCATGGCGAACTCCCTTCAGGGAAAAGTCACTTGAGGACGTCGGAGAGCGGTCACTTGAGGACGGTGGTGTCGGCGGACCCGGCCACGTCGACGTTCGGTTCGAGGACGCCGATGCCGTTCATCAGGTCGGCGACACCCTGGACCGTCCTGGTCACCTCGGTGTCGATCGGCAGGACCTGGCTGTACGCGGCCGACGCGAGCGTCTTCGCCACCGACTCGTCGGCGCCGTTGCGCTCCACGATGGCCTTCGCGTACGCGTCCTCGTGCGTGTCGGTCCATTTCAGGGCCGTACCGAGGCGCTTGAGGAAGTCGCCGAGCGCGGCCTTCTTCCCGGAGTCCGCGAGGGCCTGGTCGGAGGCCCCGATGAAGCCGTAACCGCTGACGCGGTCGTCGGCGCCGTCGACGAGCAGCTTGCCGCCCTGCTCCAGACCGACGGCCTGGTAGACGCCGAAGGTCGCCCACGCCTTGATCTTCCCGGAGGCGAAGGCGGCCTGCGCGTCCGTCGGCAGCAGGTACTGCACCTTCACGTCGGAGTACTTCAGCCCGTTCTGCTGGAGGACGTTGGCGAGCAGATACTCCGAGATGCTGCCCTTGGCCGAGGACACCACGACCTTCTGGCCCTTCAGATCCTCGACACTGTCGATGCCGGCCCCGTCCCGGACGACGATCCCGACATGCCGGCCGTCGTTCCTGAGCGCGGCGACCGTCTTGAACTTCACCCCGCCGCTGAGCGCCTGGAGGGCCGGCAGGTCGGCCGAGTACGTGGTGTCGGCTGCGTTCGCCTGCACGGCCTGGTAGAGCGGTGCCGCGCCCTCGAACTCGGCCCACTTCACCTTGTAGTCGGCGCCCTTGAGCGCGCCCGAGGCCGCGAGGATGGTCTGCAGTGTCTTGGCCTGGTCGCCGATGGTCAGCGTCACCTGGCCGTCCGGGGCGGAAGCCTGTGCCGAGGAGTCTCCGCCGCAGCCGGTCAGTGCCAGCAGGGCGGTGAGGCTCAGCGCGGCGGCCGCGATTCTGCGTACTGCTGGGGATGTCACGAGCGGGTTCCTTCCAGGGAGCGGTTGACGCCGAGCCAGGTCAACAGGCGGGCGCGCAGGGAGACGAAATCCGGGGCGGTCAGATCACGGGGCCGGGGCAGATCGACGGTCAGCTCGTGGGCGATACGGCCCTCGTCCATCACCAGCACCCGGTCGGCGAGCAGCAGTGCCTCCTCCACGTCGTGCGTGACCAGGAGGATCGCGCAGCCGTGCCGCTGCCACAGCTCGGCGACCAGCTGCTGCACCCTGCCCCTGGTGAGGGCGTCCAGAGCGCCGAACGGCTCGTCCAGCAGCAGAAGTTCGGGTTCGCGGACGAGCGCGCGGGCCAGCGAGACCCGCTGGGCCTGACCGCCGGAGAGCGTCTTCGGCCACACGGTCGCGCGGTCCGCGATACCGACCTCGTCCAGCGCCTTCGCGGCCACCGCCCGGTCGGCCCGGCCCGGCAGACCCAGAACCACATTGCGCCACACCTTCAGCCAGGGCAGCAGCCGCGGCGACTGGAAGGCCGCACTGCGCCTGGCCGGCACGGTCACCTCGCCGCCGATCTCCTCGTCCAGCCCGGCGAGGATCCGCAGCAACGTCGACTTGCCGCAGCCGCTGTGCCCGAGGAGGGCCACGAACTCGCCCTCCCGGATGTCGAGATCGAGAGCGTGCAACACGGTGTGACCGTCGAAGGCCCGCGAAAGTCCGCGTATCTCCACGCTGTTGGACGCGGCGGTGACGGTTTCGGACACGGTGGTCATGCCTCCCCTTCGAAGTTGGCCCGCCAGGTCAGCAACCGGCGCGACAGGACACGCACGGCGAAGTCGCAGGCCAGCCCGAGCAGCGCGTACACGGCGAGGCAGAGCACGATGACGTCCGTGCGGAAGTACTGCTGGGCGTTGCTCATCAGATATCCGAGCCCCGCGTCCGCGTTGATCTGCTCGGCGAACACCAGCGCCAGCCAGGCCGTCGACAGCGCGTACCGGAGCCCCACGAGAGCCCCGGGCAGTGCGCTCGGCAGGATCACGTACGTGATCAGCCCCAGCCGACGGAGCCCCATCATCCGTGCGGCCTCGACGAGTTGGGCGTCCGTCGAGCGGATCCCGCCGTAGATGTTGAAGTACAGCGGATATGTCACACCCAGTGCGACCAGTGCGATTTTGGGTGTCTCCTCGATGCCGAACCACACGATGAACAGCGGGATGAGACCCACCCACGGGATGGCTCGGAACATGCCCATCGAGGAGTCGATGACGTCCTCGCCCAGCCGGAACAGCCCGGCCAGCAGCGAAAGGCTCAGCGCGACGGTCGCCCCGATCAGGAATCCGGTGGCGGCCCGCCGGCCCGAGGCGGCGATGGCATCCGGGAGTTCGCCGCTCTTCGTCAGCTCCACGGCCTGCTGGGCGACGTCCACGGGCGAGGCGAGGACGGACTCGGGGAGTATTCCGGTCGCCGAGGTCAGGAACCAGAGCAGGACCAGACCGACAGGGCCGGAGGCGCGGCGTACACCACGCGGGACGGTGAAGCGGCGAGCGGTCTTCGCGGTGCCACGGATGGTGACGCGGGCCGGCGCCGGCGCTGTGTCCGCGCGGGTCGGCTGCTCGGGCAGCACCAGGGATTTCGTCGTCATGGGTGGCTTCCCTCCACGGCCGGGCGGGCCGGATCGGCGGACCAGGCGGACCAGGAGCCGGGGAAGAGTGTCGCCTCGAATCCGGCGAGGGCGAGCGCGGCGATCTGATGGGCGGCGGTGACACCGGAACCGCAGTACACGCCGATGCGCTCCGCCTCGCCCGCACCCTTCGCCACGAACCGTTCCCGTAGCTCCTCGGCAGACCGGAACGTCCCCTCGGCCGTCAGGTTCTCCCCGGTCGGCGCCGACACCGCCCCCGGAATGTGCCCGGCCCGCGGATCCACCGGCTCGACCTCACCCCGGTACCGCTCGGCGGCCCGAGCGTCCAACAACAGCCCCGACACGGCCAGTTCGGCGGCCCCGTCGGCATCGGTCACCGGCAGCCCACCGGCCCGCAGGACGACATCCCCGGGCGCCGGAGCGGTGGGCACCCCCGACGCCAGCTCCAGACCGGCGGCCTGCCACGCCCCCAACGCCCCGTCCAGCAGCGTCACATCGGTCACCCCGGCGAACCGCAACAGCCACCATGCCCGCGCCGCCGCCGTGTTGCCCAGATCGTCGTACACGACGACCGGCCGACCTTCCCCGACGCCCCAACGCCGCGCGGCGGCCTGCAGATCCGCGAGCCCGGGCAGCGGATGCCGCCCGCCCTCCGGACTCGGCGGTGCGGCCAGCTCGGTGTCGAGGTCCACGAACACCGCGCCCGGGATGTGCCCGGCCGCGTAGTGCTCGCGGCCGTGCGGGTCGCCGAGTGCCCAGCGCACATCGAGCAGTACGGGCGGGCGCCCGGAGCGGAGCAGGGCGGCGAGTTCGGCGACGGCCGTGGTGACGCGAACGTTCGCGGGTCGCCCACCGCCCGTACCCGTCCCGAAGTCCGTCGTCGTGTCCGTGCCGGTGCTCATACCGAACCCTCCGCGATCGCGGGCAGCTCGGCGGACAGACGAAGCCGTTCGAGGAAGAGGACCACCGTGGCGGCGGCCGTGCGGTGCAGGGCGTCGTTCAGTACGTCGTGCCGGCCGCCGTTGAAGGTCACTGTCCGTACGGTGGGGTGGCCCGCGTACGCGTTGAGCGCCCCGTCGAGCGGGCTGACGGCGTCGTCCGTGCCGTGCAGGGCGAGCACGGGGAGGTCCACGAGATCCAGGCGCAGCTCCGGCAGTTCGTCGGGGCTCTCGTCGAGGGCGCCCCGGCGGAAGTCGGGGTCGTTCGTGAGACGGCCCTGGTGGGTGGGGCAGGCGGTCCGCGCCTCGGCCTCGGTCTCCCAACTCCCGGACACCCAGGGCCCGATGGGCAGCCCGGCGAGGATCAGCGCGTCGAGGCCCGTGGCCCGCTCGGCGGCGAGATGTACGGCGTACCGGGCACCCGTGTCGGAGCCGACCAACACCTTCGGGCCGGGCAGCGACTCGTCGGCGAGCAGCTTGGCCGCCGCGTCGAGGACCGACGGGTCGACGGTCGGGTCGCCGAGGGCGCGGACACGGTAGGCGTCGAAGGCGAGACGGCGGCCGAACCGCTCGTACACGCCGCCGTGCTCGCCCCGCCCGGCGAGCACGACGAGCGTGCCGCGCGCGGCGAGACCTTCGGGTTCGTCCCAGGAGGACGGTGCGGAGGAGGGCATGGGGCAGCAACTCCCGTTTCAGGGCAGGGGAAAGGAGCGGGACCGCACGAGTGAGAGGCCGGACCGACACGTGTCAGTCCAACGGGGACCACTCGATGTGAGCGCGGAGAGAGCGCCGCCGATGCGGCGGCAGGGAATCAGCGGATCAACGACAGCGCGCGCTGCACGCCACACCGAAGTCGATGACTCGGCGCTGCGTCAGAAAGGCAGCAGAGGCGGTCGCGGGAATCATGGGTTCATCATGACCGGCGGTGCCGCGTCGCGTCCAACGACGATTCCGCATCGAAACCGATCAGCGATCACGATCGATGCCGGGCAGCGGTTACCGTCGCCGTATGCCCCAACCTGTCCTCGACATCGTGGCCCTGCGCAGCCTGACCGCGATAGCCGACTGCGGCGGCTTCCACCGCGCGGCCCGCTCCCTCGCCCTAAGCCAGTCCGCGGTGAGCCAGCACGTCCGCAGGCTGGAGAAGACGCTCGGTCGCGCGATCGTCGAACGCGAGGGGCGCGGCACCCGCTTCACCTCCGACGGACGGCTCCTCGTCGAGCAGGCCCGCCGCATCCTCGCCGTCCACGACGAGGCCGTACGCGCACTGCTCGACATCGACGGCGACACCGTCACCATCGGCTCCACCGAACACGCGGCCGACCAGTTCCTGCCCCGGCTCACGGCGGCCGTGCAGGAGGTGCGCCCCGGCTGCCGGGTGCGGTTCCGCATCGACCGCTCGGCACGGCTCGTCGAGGCCGTGGAGCGGGGCAGCGTCGATGTCGCGGTGTACGTGACCGAGGCGGCGGCGACCGAGGGCACCCCTGTCGGTGGTCTGCCCCTGACCTGGCACGCCACGCCCGGCTGGGAGGCCCCCACCGCACCCGTCCCGGTGCCGCTGGTGGCCGTCGAGGACCCGTGCGCGATCCGGCGCCGGGCCATCTCGACGCTCGCCGCGCACGGTGTCGCCGCCACGGTCGTCGGCGACGCGGGCTATCTCGCCGGCGTCCTCGACATCGCCCGCACCGGCCAGGGCGTCGCCCTCCTGGCCGCCGTCGGCCCCGCCCCCGACGGGCTGGCCCCGTACGGCGGACTGCCGCCCGTCACCCCCATCCCGATGAGCGCCCTCGCCCGCCCCGGCGCGGACCCGGCCACGGTGGAGGCCGCCTTCGAGGCCGTACGGGACCTGCTGCGCTGAGGGGGCAGTGCGCGGGGAGCCGGTGGGTGTCAGCCCTGCTGCAGCATGCGGGACAGGACGTCGCGCTGCAGTGGCAGGACCTCCGTGTGCAGGTCCCGGCCCTTGTCGGTGAGGGTGACCCACACGCCGCGCCGGTCCTCTGCGCAGACGGACCGTTCCACCAGGCCGTCCTTCTCCAGTCGGCCGATCAGCCGGGACAGCGCGCTCTGGCTGAGGTGGACCTTCTCCGCGATGTTCTGCACCCGGCACAGGTCCCCGGCCGCCGTGGCCGCCGCCATACCCGACGCGAGGATGTCGAGCACCTCGAAGTCGCTGGCGCCGAGGCCGTGCGGATGCAGCACGCGGTCGATCTCGCACATCGTGCGGGCGTGCACGGACAGGATGTCCCGCCACTGGTCCTCGAGCCGCAGACCGGCCGTGTTCGCTGCCATATGTGCACGGTAACAGAGGGCGAGGTGGTCGTTGTCCATGCAACTAGTGCAGGCGCATCCGCTGCTCGCGAGCTACTCCGCCGCGGTGTCCTCCACGAGCCCGATCAGGTTCCCGTCCGTGTCCTTCACCGAGGCGATGAGCCGGCCGCCGCCCACGTCGTGGACGTCCTCCAGCGTCTCCGCGCCGGCCCCGAGCAGCTCCGCGAGCGTCGACCGGATGTCGGTGACGTGCCAGTACGGCACCGGACCCGTCATCCCCTTCGCGTGGCCGCTGGGGTCCAGGCCAACGTCCTGCCCCGCGTCCTTGAACCCGACGTAGTACGCCGAGTCCGCGTACGGCTCGACCTTCAGCAGCGCACTGAACAGGGCCTTCGCCTGGGCCAGGTCTTTGACGGGGTAGATGATGGTCTTCAGTCCGGCGGTCATGACGTACTCCTCCGTGGTTGTTTCTGCTCGCTGGGATCTGCCGTCCACGCTAGGCCGGGAGAGCGTCGGCGGGCTTCTTCATTCCTGACCGTTCGCTCCCCCCGGAAAGGGCGCGGGGAACTGCGCGAGAAGCCCCACCCACCCGCACCCGACAACGATCCGGAAAACTAGGCCGGACGAAGCCAGACCGTGGCCAGCGGAGGCAAGGTCACGCGAATACTGACCGGTCGGCCGTGCCAGGCGTGGAGCTCGGGTTCGACGGCGTGGGGGTTGGTGACGTCGCTCCCTCCGTAGGCGGCGGCGTCGGTGTTCAGCACCTCGCACCAGGCCGGGACGTCCTCGGGCACCCCGAGGCGGTACTCCGCGCGGACCACAGGGCTGAAGTTGGAGACGGCCAGCAGAGGCGTGCCGTCCGCGTCGAGCCGCAGAAACGCGAAGACGTTGTCCTCTGCGGCGTCCGCGCTCACCCACTGGAAGCCGGCCGGGTCGGTGTCCCGCTGCCACAGCGCGGGGGTGTGGCGGTAGGTCGTGTTGAGGTCGCGAACGAGGTCGCGCACGCCCCGGTGGTCGGCCTCGGCGCCGTACGCGGGGTCGAGGAGCCACCAGTCGGGTCCGTGTGGCTCCGACCATTCGGCGCCCTGGGCGAACTCCTGACCCATGAAGAGGAGTTGTTTGCCGGGGTGGGCCCACATGAAGCCGAGGTACGCGCGATGATTCGCCCGCTGCTGCCACCAGTCGCCCGGCATCTTCGACACCAACGACTGCTTCCCGTGCACGACCTCGTCGTGCGAGATGGGCAGCACGTAGTTCTCGCTGTACGCGTACACCATCGAGAACGACATCTCGTCGTGGTGGTACTTGCGGTGCACCGGCTCGTGCTCGATATAGCCCAGCGAGTCGTGCATCCACCCCATGTTCCACTTCAGCCCGAAGCCCAGGCCGCCGCTGTCGGTCGGGCGGGTCACGCCGTCCCAGGCCGTGGACTCCTCGGCGATGGTCACCACACCGGGCGCCCGCCGGTACACCGTCGCGTTCATCTCCTGGAGGAAGGCGACCGCGTCCAGGTCCTCGCGCCCGCCGAACACATTGGGAGACCACTGACCGGAGTCACGCGAGTAGTCGAGGTAGAGCATCGACGCGACCGCGTCCACCCGCAGCCCGTCGACATGGAACTCCTCGCACCAGTACACGGCGTTCGCCACCAGGAAGTTGCGCACCTCACGGCGGCCGAAGTCGAACTCGTACGTCCCCCAGTCCGGATGCTCGGCCCGCCGGCTGTCCCCGGGCTCGTACAGCGGCTCCCCGTCGAAGCGGCCGAGCGCCCAGTCGTCCTTGGGGAAGTGGGCGGGCACCCAGTCCACGATCACGCCGATACCGGCCCGGTGCAGCGCGTCGACGAGGTACCTGAAGTCGTCGGGGGTGCCGAGCCGTGCGGTGGGCGCGTAGAAGCCGGTGACCTGATATCCCCAGGAGCCGCTGAACGGGTGCTGGGAGACCGGCATCAGCTCGACGTGGGTGAAGCCGAGGTCGGATACGTACCCCGGTAGCACATCTGCGAGTTGACGATACGTCAGTCCCGGGCGCCAGGACGGCAGATGGATCTCGTAGACGGAGAACGGGGCCTCGTGCACCGGGGTGCTTCCGCGTCCGGCCAGCCATTCCGCGTCGCCCCACTCGTAGTGCGAGGCCGTGACGATGGACGCCGTCGCGGGGGGCACCTCCGCCTGGCGGGCCATCGGGTCGGCCTTGAGGAGGCGGTGGCCGTGGCGCGAGGTGATCTCGAACTTGTAGTGGGCGCCCTCGCCCACCCCTGGCAGGAACAGCTCCCAGACCCCGGACGAGCCGAGGGACCTCATCGGGAACGCCGTCCCGTTCCAGCAGGCGAAGTCCCCGACGACACGCACCCCTTGAGCGTTCGGCGCCCACACGGTGAAGCGGGTGCCGGTCACCCCCTGGTGGGTCATCGGCTCTGACCCGAGCGCCTTCCACAGCTGCTCGTGGCGCCCCTCGCGGATCAGATGCAGATCCAGCTCGCCGAGCGCGGGCAGGAAACGGTACGGGTCGTGCACCTCGTGGTCGGTGTCCTCGTACGAGACGAGCAGCGTGTACTCCGGGACGGTGTCGAGCGGGAGCAGGACGGAGAAGAGGCCGTCGCCCTCCGAGGCGAGATAGGTGCGCTCGCCGTCGATCACGACGCTCACGGCATGGGCGTACGGGCGCAGTGCCCGTACCGCGACCCCGCCCGGCACCGGATGGGCACCGAGCAGGGCGTGCGGGTCGTGGTGCGCGCCGGAGAGCAGCCGCGCACGGTCGTCGGGTGCCGGCGGAGGGGCGGCCACGGTCAGCCGGGGTCTGCGCGGGGGCGGGCCCGCCGCCTCGGGGGGAGTGGTGTCGCGCAGGGCCACGGTCTCAGTCTCCTCTCACGGCGAGACGCTCGATCGCCGCCATCGGTACGGGAAGCCAGTCGGGGCGGTGCCGGGCCTCGTAGAGGACCTCGTACACGGCTCGGTCCGTCTCGTAGGCGCGCAGCAGGCCGTGCTTGTTGCGCGGGTCCCAGCCGGCGTGGGCCGCGTAGCCCGCGCAGTAGGCCTCCCGGCAGCGCCGTGCCCACTCCGGGCGCCAGGGGCGGCGCTGCCGGGCGGCGTAGTCGAAGGAGCGCAGCATCCCGGCGATGTCCCGCACCGGTGACTGGGTGCCGCACCGCTCGGCGAGCGGACGGGACGGCTCGCCCTCGAAGTCGATGACGAACCACTCCCGGCCGGCCCGCAGTACCTGTCCCAGGTGCAGATCGCCGTGGACGCGCTGGGCGGGCGGCCCGACATCGCACGAGAGCAGGGCACGGAAGGCGGTGCGCAGCCCGGGGACGAACGGCCGCAGCGCCGGTACGCAGCGCGCGGCGGCGTCCAGCCGCTCGGTCATCACGGCCGCCGTCCGCCCGTTCTCGTCATGGGCCCCGGAGGGGAAGGCCGAGGCCAGCGCCATATGGACCTCCGCCGTGGCCCGGCCCAGCTCACGGGCCTGCGTCGTGAAGTCGTGGCCCGCGGCGAGCGCACCGAGCGCCAGCGTCCAGCCGTCGGACGCGTCGGGCAGGAAGGGCTGCAGCACCCCGAGCGTCGCCGCGAACGGATCGGTCGTCCGGAACCAGGCCACCGGCGCCGGCACCCGGCCGCACCCCTGCCCGGCCAGCGCTCCCGGCACCTCCAGATCGGGGTTCACCCCCGGCTGGATGCGCCGGAAGACCTTCAAAATGAACGCGTCCCCGTACACCACCGAGGAGTTGGACTGCTCGGCGTCCAGCAGCCGAGGCGCCAGCCCGGCCGGTACCCGTACGTCCGGGTCCGCCTCGAAGCGCAGCGGGCCCACCGTACCCGGGTGCCGGAGCCGCTCGAGCAGCAACTGGGCCGAGTGAGGGTCGTACAGCGCGTCGTACACGGTCAGACCCGCCAGCGGACCCTCGTGCGCCTGCCCGATGAGCGCCCGGCCGAGGCGCGGCACCAGATGCTCGCGCACCCCCAGCACCAGCTGATAGCAGTCGCCGGCCGGGGGAGTGCCACCGGGCGCGGGCACCCCGCAGTGGCCGGTGTGGCTCGGCTGGCCGGTGTGCACGAGCAGATGCAGACAGCCCGGATACAGCTCGGTCATCGACAGCAGGGCGAGGTCCGTGACCGGCCGGTCCTTGCCGGCGAACCAGCGCTGCCGCGGCAGCCACTCGCGCAGCAGCCCGGCCAGCGAGGTCATGAGGTCGGCGGCGACCCTGTCGCTGCTGGGCCGGAGCGATGCGGTTGCGGTCTTCGGCATGGTGACGCGTCCTTTCGCCGGCCCGCGCTTCAACGCCCTCGGGCAGCGCGGGAGAGGACTCGGGAGAGCCGGAACCAGTAGAAGCCGTGGCCCGCGAGGGTGAGGAGATAGGACAGTTCACCGATGGCGGGGAAGCGGACACCGCCGATGAGTTCGACGGGGTGGCGTCCTTCGTAGGCGCGCAGATCGAGTTCGGTGGGCTGTGGGAAGCGGGAGAAGTTGTGCACGCACAGCACCAGGTCGTCTTTGTACTCCCGTAGATACGCCAGCACGGCCGGGTTGGACGACTGCAACTCGGTGTATGTGCCGAGGCCGAACGCCGGGTTCTGCTTGCGGATCTCGATCATCCGGCGGGTCCAGTGCAGCAGCGACGAGGGGGAGGACATCGACGCCTCGACGTTGGTGACCTGGTAGCCGTAGACGGGGTCCATGATCGTCGGCAGGTAGAGGCGGCCGGGGTCGCAGGAGGAGAAGCCCGCGTTGCGGTCCGGGGTCCACTGCATCGGGGTGCGTACGGCGTCGCGGTCGCCGAGCCAGATGTTGTCGCCCATGCCGATCTCGTCGCCGTAGTAGAGGATCGGTGAGCCGGGCAGGGACAGCAGCAGGGCGGTGAACAGTTCGATCTGGTTGCGGTCGTTGTCCAGGAGCGGGGCGAGCCGGCGGCGGATGCCGATGTTGGCGCGCATACGCGGGTCTTTGGCGTACTCCGCGTACATGTAGTCGCGTTCTTCGTCGGTGACCATTTCGAGCGTCAGCTCGTCGTGGTTGCGCAGGAAGATGCCCCATTGGCAGCTGGAGGGAATGGCCGGGGTCTTGGCGAGGATTTCCGAGACGGGGTAGCGGGATTCCCTGCGTACGGCCATGAAGATGCGTGGCATCACCGGGAAGTGGAATGCCATGTGGCATTCGTCGCCGCCGCTGGGGAAGTCGCCGAAGTAGTCGACGACATCCTCGGGCCACTGGTTCGCCTCCGCGAGGATGACCGTGTCCGGATACAGCGCGTCGATCTCCCGGCGGACGTGCTTGAGAAACGCGTGGGTGGCCGGGAGATTCTCGCAGTTGGTGCCTTCCTCCTGGTAGAGGTAGGGGACGGCGTCCAGGCGGAAGCCGTCGATGCCGAGATCCAGCCAGAACCGCAGGGCGGCCAGCATTTCTTCCTGGACAGCGGGGTTCTCGTAGTTCAGGTCGGGCTGGTGGGAGAAGAAGCGGTGCCAGAAGTACTGCTTGCGGACGGGGTCGAGGGTCCAGTTGGAGGCTTCGGTGTCGACGAAGATGACGCGGGCGTCCTGGAACTGTTTGTCGTCGTCGGCCCAGACGTAGTAGTCGCCGTAGGGCCCGTCGGGGTCGTTCCTCGATTCCTGGAACCACGGGTGCTGGTCGCTGGTGTGGTTCATGACGAAGTCGATGATGACGCGCATGCCGCGTTGGTGGGCGGCGTCGACGAATTCCACGAAGTCGGCGAGGTCGCCGAATTCGGGGAGGACGTCGGTGTAGTCGGAGACGTCGTAGCCGCCGTCGCGCAGTGGCGATTCGAAGAAGGGCGGGAGCCAGATGCAGTCGATGCCCAGCCACTGCAGATAGTCGAGTTTGGCGGTCAGACCCTTGAGGTCGCCGATGCCGTCGCCGTCGGTGTCCTGGAAGGAGCGGACGAGGACTTCGTAGAAGACGGCGCGTTTGAACCAGTCCGGGTCCCGGTCCTTCTGTGGAGTGTCCTCGAAGGTGTCCGGGATGGGTTTGTTCATGGTCATGGCGTACCTGACGCTCCGATCTGCGACGACGAGGACGTGTTCTCGGCATGGAGCTGGACGTGGAAGACGTGCGCGGGTGCCCGCCCGGGTTCCAGGCGCACGTAGTTCGTCCTTCCCCAGAGGTAGGTCTCGCCTGTCAACTCGTCGCGTACTGACACGTTTTCGTCCATGCCCAGGCCGAGTTCCGCCATGTCGAGCGTGACCGTGGACTGCTCGGCGTGGTGGGGGTCGAGGTTGACGACCACCACGACCGCGTCCGAACCGGCGCGCTTGCTGTACGCGATCACCGCGTCGTTGCCGGTGCGGTGGAAGCGCAGGTTCCTGAGTCCGTGCAGTGCGGGGTGGCGCCGTCTGATGTCGTTGAGCGCGGTGATGAGGGGCGCGATCGTACGTCCGTCTTGTTCGGCTGTGTCCCAGTCGCGCGGGCGGAGTTGGTACTTCTCGGAGTCGAGGTACTCCTCGCTGGCCGGTTTGAG